>JARGNS010000372.1 GCA_029213105.1 Planctomycetota bacterium | reverse complement strand
GGACCATCTCGTGGATCCAGGTCGGTGCAAAGGGCGAGGTGCAGCCCTTCGCCGTCGGGTACTCGCGGTAGAGCCCCAGCGCCTCCCCGAGGGCGAGGGCGCGCTTGCGGAGCTTCTCGTGGTGGATGCCGATGTTGACCAGGCACATATTCATCGTCCATTGGGCCTGGGGCGCGGCCTTGGGCATCTCCTTCTCGATGCGGTCGAGCAGCGCCTCGAGGTCGAGTCCGTCCGGGCTCTTGGCTATGCGCTCCGAGGTCAAGCTCCAACCCGCGCGCTTGGTCATCGCGTCCTTCGACTTCATCCACTTCTCGCGCACCGACTCCTTGTCCGGGTGCTTCTTGATCACATAGGAGTTCAGCCAGTCCGCAACCCACTCGCAGGTGCCTTCCTTGGCCATCGCGGTGAGCTGCTTCGTGTCGAGGTCCTTGGTGCGCACGAGCAGGATGGCAAGCATCTGGGCGTCCGCGTTGCCGGTCTCCCAGAGGGAAAGACCGAGCTCGTGGTCGGTCTTGATCTCCTTGGCGAGCTTGCGGATGTCGCCGGTCTTGACCCCGAACTGGTTGTCGCCCGCCCCACGCTTGGCGTTGAAGGCGCGCCGCTTCTCGTCGCCCAACTCCTCGAGCCGGGCCATCACTTGCTTCGTGTTCATGAGGGTGATCCTACTGGCGCGCGAAACAGCTGTCCGGCCACGTACGAGTCCGCCTGCTTCTTCGCGAGCACAGGAGTGGAGGGGATGGGTCAGTAGGCGCCTGCCGAGTAGACCAGCTCGTAGCTGTGTGAGTACACCTCGAAGATCAGGCCAAACGGGTCTTCGACGTACACCATCCGGAACGGCTTCTCGCCCGGGTAGTACTCGCGGATGGGCATGCGTTGCTTGCCGCCGTGAGCCACGATCTTCTCCACGAGGCCTTCCACGTCGGGGTCCTGGACGCAGAAGTGGAAGGTGCTCGTCTTCCAGTACTCGAACTCGCCGGGCGGCTCATTGTTGGTGAACTCGAACATCTCCACGCCGATCCGGTCACCCGTCGACATATGCGCAATGCGGAACGACCCCCAGCCGGTGCCGAACACATCCACGCACATCTGGCCGATCGCGGACTCTGACTCCTCCGTGATGACGGTGGGCGGCATGATCTCGTACCAGCCCATGACCTTGCTGTAGAAGTCCACGGCCTTCTCGACATCCGGCACCGAGATGCCGATATGGGAGAAGGTCCTCGGGTAGTTGCTCATCGCTGGTCCTCTCGGGGCTCGTTGTTCGTGGCTTGTGGATGCTACGTCCGCCAGGAGAGCCGTGCCGGGCCCAAGTGGGGTACGGCGCGACGCTCTCGTCCGGGGCGGTCGCGGGTGCGGATCTGCGCCGAGGGCAGCGCCCTCCTCCCCGCGGAGGCGACCGTCCGCCCAGGCTTGTTGGCGGCTGGGCTGAGGGCTCGCCAGGGGCCTCACGCGGGCCTGGGGGAGTCCGCGACACTGGCGGATTGGGATTCAGTGGTGCGCGCGGCGCGGACGATAGGGGGTTGTGAAAATCGGCTACGACCACACCTGGACCTTCGGGTTCCTCTATCGCCTGGCCGCGAAGGCGCACCGCCTGGAGCGGATGGAGATCTTCCGCTGTCTCCTGGTCGGGCTCGCAAATCGCTTCGACGCGGTGACGTCCAGCTTCTACTCGATGAGCGGCACCGAGCCCTCGCGCTCCACCGAAGCCGCCCATGATGCGGAACCGGTCGCCGGCGAGATCCGGAGGCTCTCGGCTGCTGTCGCGAAGCTCTGCCGGTCGCAGCGCAGCGTCGTGAGCGTGCTCGACCTTCCGGAGAGCCACGCGGCCGATCGGCACCGCATCGAGGCGGTGCTGGGCCCGTGCGACACGTTTGCGTTCCCCCTCATGGCCGCAGGGCGCCTGCACGGCTGCATCGTCCTCTCCCTTCGCGGCGATGAAGTGCTCGGCGACGCGGACCTTCATGCGCTCCTCTCCATCGGGGAGTGTCTCGATGCCGCCCTTGCCAACGCGAAGGACGCCGATCGTCAGGTGGACGCCGCATGAGCTCCGCCGGCGGTCACCGTCGGGCTGCACTGGGAACGGACATCCTGCCGCTCCTGGAGGAGTTGATTCCGGGGACGCTCGCGCTGCACATGCAGCCCCTGCTTGACGAGCTGTTCGCCGAGCCGTTCGAGAACTCGCGCAACCCGCTGCACTCGCTCGGACGCTTCGCGCCGAGCAGCACGCCTACGATCCTCCGCGACATCGCGCAACAGCGGCACAGCGGTGCGCTGGTCGTCATCGGGGGGGACGCGCAGAAGGTGCTGCTCTGTGACGAGGGGCATCATCGCGGCCAAGAGCACCGTCGTCCTCGAGCAGGTGGGACGCTTCGCCTGCCGTGAGGAGTTGCTGGGTGAGGACGAGGCCGAAGCGCTCTATGGCGTCGAGCAGCAGCTGGGACTGACCCACGCGCTGCAGTACCTCGGAGAGAACGCCGCGTGGCTCGTCGATCACATGATCTGGGCGATCGGCTGCTCGCTCTACTACATGGGGCGCGGTTACTGGCTCTTCTTCGACGGCGCGCCCGCCAAGGACGCCTTGCCGGAGGTCAGTGTCGACGCCGTGCAGCTGTCTCTCGAGGGCCTGCGCCAATACGACGAATGGCGTCGGGGCGACCTGCGGTCGAGCGCCTGAGCCGACCCGGCCGAGGTCCTGGCGGCGAGGAGCGACGTGTCACGGCTGGGCCGGGTCCGCGCAGCGGGTACTCTCGTGGCCCGAGATCCCGAAGAAGGACGTCGACCCGTCATGCGCCCGTGGCCGTACCTGCTCCTGTCCCTCTTCGTCGTGGCGGGAGCTGCCGAGACGCTGCAGGCGGATGAGGTCGAACCGGTGGGGGCCGAGGTGCGCGCCGCACCGCGGGATGTACGCAAGGCCTACCGCAGTCGCGATCCGCTGGGTGGTTCGGCGGACATCGACACGCAGATGGAGTTCGATGCCGAGCCCAAGCGGACCCTCGTTCGGCGTTCGCCACTCCAGCGGTGGTTCGATTGGAAGGGGCGCGTCAAGACCCGCACGGGCCTCGCGTGGCAGACGAACTACAACGTCCTCTACATGCAGGCCTCCGACAGTCCGGGCGAGCGCGAGGCCGCGGGTGGCGTGTTCGAGCTGAACGCGACGTGGGATCTCGTCAACCGTTGCTGTCCCGACAAGGGCACGCTCGGCTTCCGCGTCGAGAATCGTCACAAGCTCGGGACCGAGATCGCGCCGGCTGGCCTGGGCGGCGAGATCGGGTCTCTCTGGCGTCCGGATGTGCTGTGGAGCGAGCGTGCCTGGAGCGTCTCCCAGCTGTGGTGGGAGCAGCGGTTCCTCAACGGTCGGGGGGCCGTGCGGGCAGGGAAGCTCGTGACGCCCGCCGTCATCTACGACACCTTCCTCCTGCGTGTGCCGCAGTGCGCGATCCAGAACGAGGCGTTCACCTTCTCGGCCACGCCCTATCCGGACAACGGCCTCGGCGTCGTAGCCGCCGTCTTTCCGACAGGCAAGTGGTACGTCATGGCGGGCATCCACGACGCCAACGCCTTCATCGAGGACTCGGGCTTCGATACGGTCGGCGACGGCGAGTACTTCAAGGCCGTCGAGTTGGGCTGGACGCCGGAGTTCGAGAAGCGCAAGACGGACAACTACCACGTCACGCTCTGGCACGTTGATGGCCTGAGCAAGAGCGGCCGCCCCGAAGGGTGGGGCGGCACGGTGTCCGTGCAGCGCTATCTCTGCGAGCGCTGGCTCCCGTTCGCGCGCTACAGCCATGCCGCCAATGACGTGCTGCCGATCGAGCACCTCCTCCAGGGCGGCCTGGGCTACCGCGTGCGCGGGCACGACTCGGTGGCTCTCGGCGTCAGCTACGGCGTGCCGTCGGATGCGCGGCTGCGGGATCAGTGGGGGCTCGAGCTCTACTACCGCTTGCAGCTCTCCCAGGCTCTCGCCGTGATCCCCGGCCTGCAGATGATCTGGAACCCGTCCCGCAACCCGGTCGATGACCAGCTTGCGGTCTTCAGCATGCGCGTGCGCCTCTCCCTGTAGCGGAGCGTCCACCGCGATGGCGCGCGTGCTGCACCGAGGCCGGGAGGACGCCCATGGCGCTACCCCGTGGGATGGAAGCCCGACAGGAACATCACGAGCACGCTGAGCAGGACCAGGCCTCCGATGCCGGTGAGCAGACACAGGAGGACCCCGAGGACGGCGCGGCCGTCGTAGAGCGCC
>JARGNS010000371.1 GCA_029213105.1 Planctomycetota bacterium | reverse complement strand
GGCGCGACGCGCCCCCCCGTGCCCGCCGACGCGCCGCCGCCGCCGCCGCCGCCGAACTGGAACCCGCGTGCGCGTGCCGCACCCGGGCCGGGGGCCGGGGCCGTCCCGCGGCCGCCGCCTCCGCCGCAGCCGCGCGTGCGAACACCCCAGCCGCGCGTCGTGCAGCCCCGTGCGCCGCAGCCCGCCGCCCCGCGGGGCGGGCGTCCGGTGCCGCTGCCGCCGCCGCCGAACTGGGACCCGACCCGCGGCGCGCGCCCCGTCGGTCCTCAGCCGCGCGCGCCGCAACCCGCGCGTCCGCAGCCGGGCATGCCGCAGCCGGGCAGGCCGCAGCCGGGGGCGCCGCTTCCCGTCGTGCCGCAGCCCGGTGCGCCCGCGCCCGAGGGGACTGCGGACGACGACGAGGGGGGCGAGTTCGACGACCCCGCGGCCGAGCAGCCGATCGTTCAGCAGATCGTCTTCGAGGGCAACCTGCTCTACGGCGCCGAGATGATCAAGGCGCGCCTGCGCACCGAGGAAGGCAAGCGCCTCGACAGCTCGGACCTCGACGCCGACATGAAGGAGCTCTACCGCTACTTCAGTCGGATCCAGGTCGTACGCGATCCGGTGGCCGGCGGCATCGTGCTGAAGTTCCGTGTCTCCGAGAACCCGCTCGTTGCGCGTCTCGACATCCGCGGCAACGCCGAGATCGAAGACCCGGAGATCCGCGAGACGATCCGGACGCAGGAGGGCTTCCCGCTCTCGCCGTATCACCTCGCCGCCGACCGCGAAGACGTGGCCGAGGCCTACCGCGCCCGCGGCTTCCACTTCGCGCAGGTGCCCCGCCCCGAGGTGATCGTGCTGCCCAATGGCGGACGGCGCGTGATCTTCACCGTGGTCGAGGGCCCCGAGGTCGAAGTCGACCGGATCATCCTGCGCGGCAACCAGTTCCTGGAGCGCAAGGAGATCTTCGAGGTGATGCTCACGGAGGAGCCCAACTTCTTCGAGCGCATCGCGGGCAGCTCGACGTTCCGTGAGGACGTCTTGCGCGAGGATCTCGTGGCCATCAAGGAGCTCTACCGTCGCGAGGGCTACCTCGATGCGGAAGTGGCCCTCGACGACATGCGCTTCTCCGATGACAAGGCGCGCGTCCAGATCACGATCGCCATCACCGAGCACAAGCGCTATCGCATTGGCGCCCTCAAGGTCGACATCGAGCGCGAGGAGCTGGGCACGTTCTCCTGCGCGACCGAGTCGGATCTCGACTTCTTCACCGAAGAGCGGATCCGCGAGTTGTTCGGCCTCAAGGAGGGCGACTGCTACTCCGGGAAGCTCGTGGACGAGGGTGTCGACAACATCCGCGAGGCCTACTTCGCCCGCAGCTTCCTCGATCTGCGCATCCTGGGGCCGGTCCTGCGCGGCCAGGGGCGGGATCTGTTCGTCGACCTGGAACTGAAGATCGTCGAGGGGCGCAAGTACCGCCTGCAGCGCATCGACTTCGTCGGCAACGAGTACACGCGCGACAAGATCCTCCGGCGTGAGGTCAAGACGGCGCCTGGCGGCTACGTCGACCGCAACGAGCTCGACAAGGGCCTCACGCGCATCCGGCGCACCAACTACTTCGATCGCACGACCATGCGGATCGACGATGCCGTCGACGTCGATGGCACGCCGCTGGATGGCTGGAAGCAGGCCACGTACGAACTCGTCGAGGCCAGTACGGGGCGCATCAGCTTCGGTCTGAGCCTGGCCACCAACGGTGGTCTCGGCGCGAGCATCCAGTTCACCAAGCGCAACTTCGATATCGCCCGCTGGCCGAAGTCGTGGAGTGACCTTACCTCGGGCCGTGCCTTCACCGGTGCGGGCCAGGAACTCGACATCCTGCTTGCCCCCAGCACACAGGTCACGCAGTTCCAGATTCGCTTCCGCGAGCCGCGCTTCTTCGGCACCGAGTTCTCGTTCAACACGTCCGCGTTCAAGACGTTCGAGTTCCGCGAGACCTACCTCGCGGACCGCGGCGGGTACACGCTCGGCTTCGGCTATCCGATCTACCGCGCCAAGGATGACACGTCGGCGCTCTTCGCCAATCTGACGTGGCGTCATGAGTGGGTTGACCTTTCGGACATCGAGTCCGACTCCGTGCCGGGGGTGTTCCTGTTCCGCGGCAGCAACGAGATCCGCTCCCTGACGGCGCAGGTCAGCTACGCGACGGTCGATGACTTCAACAAGCCGCGCTGGGAGACCAGCACCGTGCTCTCCGCCGAGATCATGGGCACCTTCCTGGGCGGCGACATCGACCTCTGGAAGATCGTCGGACGGCACAGCGAGACGTGGGTCGTGTTCGAGGACGAGGACGGCAAGAAGCACCGCATCGCCTTGCGCTTGGAGGGGGGCGTCTCCGAGGCGCTGGAGGGCACGCCCGAGGTGCCTCCGTACGAGCGCTTCTACGCGGGCGGCAACAACTTCCGCGGCTTCAGCTTCCGTGGTGTGGGCCCGCACGTGAACGGCAACCCGACGGGCGGCGAGTTCTACGGGCTCATCAGTACCGAGTACGAGTTCCCGATCGTGGCCAAGCTCTTCAGCATCGTGGCCTTCGTGGACCAGGGCGTCGTGGCCAGCAGCTTGCGGGCTCCGGACGCCGACCGCTGGCGCCTGGCCGTCGGTGGCGGCCTGCGCTTCGCCATCCCCTTCCTGCTGGGGGACCGGCCGCTGGCGCTTGACTTCGGCTTCCCGATCCTCTTCGAGGACGAGGACGAGCGGACGGTCGTGTCCTTCACCCTGGGCCGCGACTTCTGACGAATGCGGCGAGGGGGAGGTCATCCCGTGACCTCGGCCCTTCGCTCGGAGAGAATCCAGATCCCAATCCGATCCCCGGTGGAGGAGATTTCCATGCGCGCCATTGCTTCCCTGCTCGTCATCGCTGCCGGCCTCGCCCTCGTGGCCACGCCCGCCGAGGCCGCCCCGAAGGTTGCCGTTGTCGACCTCGTCCAGGCCATCCAGGAGCATCCCCGCACCAAGGTCATCGAGGAGAAGCTGCGCAAGGCGCAGTCTGACGCCCAGGCGGCCGACGAACGCTCTGCCCAGCGCATCAAGGCGCAGAAGGAAGAGCTCGACAAGCTGGAGGAGGGCAACCCCGCCCGCAGCACCAAGGAGAAGCAGCTCCTGAACCTCCAGAACGCCCGCAAGTTCAACGCCGAGTGGGCCCAGCTGGACGCCATGCGGACCTACGTGCGCTCCCTCGAGCAGATCTACGCGGCCGTGCGCTCCGTCGTCGGCCAGGTCGCCCGGGACAACGGCCACGATGTCGTGCTTCTCAAGACCGACCCGAACCAGAAGCTCAACTCGAGCAGCCCCGAGGACTTCGCGCTGAAGAGCCGTCTGCGGGTCGTGGTCTACGCCCAGCCGGATGCGGACATCACCCAAGAGGTGATCAAGCGCATCGCCGCGAACAAGTAGTCCTCGCGTGGCGCGCAAGCAGCGCACCATCCGCCGCGAAGCCGAGGTCCGTGGCGTCGGTCTGCATGAAGGCGTAGAAGCCGTCATGCGCGTACGACCGGCGCCCGCCGACCACGGCGTGGTGTTCGTCCGCACCGACCTGCCGAGCCGACCGCGCATTCCCGTGACGGCGGCCAACCTCACCCAGCGCGATCGCCGTACGGCCCTGGTGGGGCAGGAAGACGCCGAGGTCCATACCGTCGAGCACTTCCTCTCGTGCTGCACGGCGTTCGGCATCGACAACCTCGAGGTCGAGATCTCGGGTCCCGAGTGCCCCGGCATGGATGGCAGCGCGCGTGCGTTCTGCGCGTTGCTCGACGAGGCCGAGCCTGTCGAGCAGGACGCCGCCCGGGTGAGCATGCGCGTGCCGCAGCCGCTCACGCTGCCGGTCGACGGGCCCGGCTCCCTCGTGGCGCTGCCCAGCGAGGGCGGGCTCACCGTGACGTACAGCCTCGACTACGGGGATGCCTACCCGGGTGCCCAGTCGCACACCGTGCGCGTCACGCCCGAGAACTTCCGGGAGCACATTGCCGGGGCGCGCACCTTCTGCCTCGAGAGCGAGGCCGAGTACCTGCGCAGCCAGGGGCTGGGCAAGGGCGCCAACCACGGCAATACGCTCGTGATCGGCGCGGACGGCGTGCTCGAGAACGAGGTCCGCTGGCCGGATGAATTCGCGCGCCACAAGCTGCTCGACGTGCTTGGCGACCTCTTCCTGCTGGGCGCCGACCTCGAGGCCCAGTTGGCGCCGTTCATGCCGCTCGCAGGTCTCCC
>JARGNS010000370.1:4012-4251 GCA_029213105.1 Planctomycetota bacterium | reverse complement strand
CCTGCGCCGCCCGGCCGCGATCACGGTGATCGATGTCGGCGGGCAGGACCGCCGCGATCTCGCCGTCGTCAAGATCGAGAACCGCGGTCGTCAGGACTCGTTCGTCGGCCGCTCCCTGCGACTGGCCGTGACCGTGGCGAACTTCGGTCGCGAGCCGATCACCGGCGCCCAGCTCGGCGTGCGCGTCGACGATGGCGATCGCAAGCTCAACTTCCCGGTGCCGGACCTGCCCGCCGTCT
>JARGNS010000370.1:3700-4002 GCA_029213105.1 Planctomycetota bacterium | reverse complement strand
CAAGGCCGGCTGCGCGCCCGTGCAGGTGGACCTGCCGCGCCGCACGTTCCGCACGCCCGGCAGCCACGTGCTGCACATGACGGTCACGCCGCCGCGCACCGACCCCGGCGCCGACATGCTCGCGCTCTCCAGCGAACGCTGGCTGGCCCTGCAGGTACGCCGACGCGTGCGCGTCCTCGCCTGGACGCGGACCAGCGAGAACGAGAAGCAGATGAACGCGGAGGACTACCTGCGCGGCATCTACGAAGGCGACGCCGTCGAGTCCGGCGGCACGCCCGTCCAGGGGCCGCCGCCGATCGACC
>JARGNS010000370.1:0-3690 GCA_029213105.1 Planctomycetota bacterium | reverse complement strand
GCTGCCACCGGCGAGAGCGCCCTGCGCGCCCGCCTGGAGGATCGCAGCGAGCGCCCGGTCGACCTCGTGGTCCTCGCGAACGTCGAGCCGCGCGACGCCAAGCTCATCGCGGCCCTGCGCGACTACGTGCGCGAGGGCGGCGGGCTGCTCGTCTTCGGCGGGCACAAGGCCGACCCCGAGAAGCTCAACGCGTCGTTCTGGTCCGAGGACCCGGCCGAGCGCCTGCTCCCCTACCGCTTCGGCAAGGCCCAGAGCCGTGACCGCGGCGACACCAGCGAAGGGCACTTCGCGTTCGACCTGGGCTTCCAGGAGGATCCGCATCCCCTCGGCGAGCCCTTCACGAACGTCCAGGCCGACGACTGGATCAAGCGCGTCCCGCCCAAGATCTGGGGCCGCACACCGTTCATCGAGCCGATCGTCACGGGCTCGAACGGCGGCGCGGAGGCCGACGCCCCGAAGGAGCCCGAAGCGCGCGCCATCGTGCTGCGCTTCCGCCCGGGTGCGGGGCAGGACGAGGGCAGCCCCGCCGTCGTGTCCGGCACGTTCGGCGAGGGTCGCACCGTCTGGGTCGGCACGAGCGTGGACAACGGCTGGCTGGACCGCAGCGTCCTGTTCCTGCCCGTGTTCCTCGAGGAAGCCGCGATGTACCTCACGCGCCCCTCCGACGCCGGCCGCAACCTCGAGGTCGGCGGCATCCTGCGCGCCATGATCCCGGCCACGGCCGAGCAGGTGCGCGTGGCACCGCCCGGCGGTGGTGCCGTCTCGCCCCGCCAGCGCACCCCCGAGGGTGAGGACTCCGGCCGCGTCGAATACGAGCACGATGTGCTCGGTCGCAGCGGCGTGTGGGCGCTCACCTACGAACTGCCCGCCTTCGGCGGCAGCGAGCCCGAGAAGAAGCGCGAGCTGTTCGCCGTGAACCCCGACCCGTACGAAGGCCTCCTCCTTCCCGCCTCGCGGGATGCGGTGGCCGCGGGCATCCCCGAGGGCCTCGAGCTGCGCTTCCTCGGCAGCTACGAAGAGGTGGGCGAAGACATCAAGGAAGCGCGCGAGGGCGAGATCACGCACCTCCTGCTCTACATCGTGCTCGCCATCCTCCTCCTGGAGTCCTTCCTCGCGGCGCGCTTCGGACGCCGCGGCCAGCAGACCGAGCAGGGAGGCGCCGCATGATCGCGCTCGCACGCCAGGGCCTCGAATGCACGCTGCTCGGCGCGAAGCTCGACGAGGGCCCCCTGCGCTGGGCCAACCTGCCGCCCGCATGGCTGCTCGCCCTGCTGGTCATTGTCGGCTTCTTCTGGATCCGCTCGCTCTACATGCAGGAGCGCGGCCGCGCCGGCCCCCTGGCCCGCCACGGCCTCGCCCTCCTGCGTCTCGCCGCCCTGGTCTGCATCCTGCTCGTCCTCGGCGGCCCGTTCCGCGTCGAGGAACGCCGCGCCATCGAGAAGTCGCACCTCGTCGTCCTCGTCGACGCAAGCGCGAGCATGAACGTGAAGGACACGTACGAGCCCGAGGAGGAGCGCAAGCTCCTGCAGGCCGCGTGGCCCGCGGGCGGACGTCCTGGCGATCTCGACGAGGTCTCGCGCGGTCAGCTCGTGAAGCGCACGTTGAGTGCCCAGAACGAACGCCTGATGCGCGCCTGGAGCGAGCGCTTCGTGCTGCATGTCTTCGCCTTCGATGGCGACTGGCGCTCCCTGGGCTCGACCCAGCAGGACGACAAGGAGGGCGCTGCTGCCGAGAGCGAGGGCGACACGCCCGACAGCGTGGCGCAGATCGCGGCCGCACTGCAGGCCATGCCCACGGACGGCGGCCGCACCCGCCTGGGCGCCGTACTGCGCAACGCCGCCAACGAGTTCGGTCGCCGCCAGGACCAGCATCTCGCCGGCGTCGTGCTGCTGAGCGACGGACGCGACACCAGCGACGGCGAGCCGCCCCAGCAGGTCCTCGCGGCCCTGGGCCCCATCCGCGAGCAGCTGCAGGTCGCGGCCATCGGCCTCGGCAACCCGGCAAGCGGCAAGAACCTCTGGGTCGAGCGCATCCGCGCCAAGGATGTGGTGCTCGTCGACGACGACGTGTCGTTCGAATCCGGCATTCGCCACACGGGGTTCGAGGGCTCCGGCCCCGTGCAGGTGGCGATGACCATCGTGAAGGTCGCGGACGAAGACGGCACGCCCATCTCGCCGCCGCAGCCCTACAGGGTCGGCGGACGCGAGGCTCGCGGCCTGGAGATGCGCGTCGATCGCCTCGGGCCTGAGGGCGTCTCCGAGCGCGTCCGCCTGCACGCGCCCTTCCGCGAGACCGGCACGTTCCGCGTCTCGATCCGTGCCCAGTTCGACGACGCCGAGCAGCAGCGCCTGGACTCGGTCAAGGAAGACGACGTCCGCCACCGCGAGATCCGCGTGAAGGACCAGCGCATCAAGGTGCTCTACGTGGACCACCAGCCGCGCTACGACTGGCGCTTCCTGTCGAACTACCTCACGCGCGAGCCCGGGCGGGCCCTGGAGGGACGCGTCGCCGGCGCCCGCAGCCGCTTCGAAGTCCACGTCCTGCTGCAGATGGCCGACCCGACCTACCGCCAGCCGGCCAGCCCCGGCCTGACGCCCATCAAGTTCTTCCCGAACAACCGCAAGGACCTGTTCGCGTACGACGTGTTGCTCCTGGGCGACGTGGACTGGAGCCGGCTCGCGCCCGGCGACGACCAGGCCGATCGCCGCATCATGGAGCTCATCGCCGACTTCGTGCAGGAGGGCGGCGGGGTCGCGTTCCAGGCCGGCGAGGACTACCACACGCCGCTCGACCTGATCGGCACCCCCCTCGCGCCGCTGCTGCCGCTCAACGTCGACCAGGACGACCTGCGCATCTCGGACAAGCCCGAGAACAAGCAGCGCGAGTTCCGTATCCGTCTGACCGAGGCCGGCGCGCTGAACCCGATCTTCGCGGTCGTGCCCGGCTCCGGCGGTTCCGCGCCGACACCGCAGGACATCGCCCAGGTCTGGGAAGGCAAGGACGTCATCTCCGAGGACTGGAAGTGGTACTGGATGTACCGCGCCAAGGGCGGCCTGCGTCCGGGCGCCGTCGACCTCGCACGCGTCTGGCCGCCGTCGCGCACGCTGGCGGACTTCCACGACCAGCGTGGCGAGCCCCTCGTGGTCTTCGCCTCCATGCCCTACGGCAAGGGCCAGGTCTTCTGGTCGTCGCTCGACACGATCTCGCGCATCCGCCAGCAGCAGCGCGACAACATCTACGGGCCGTTCTGGGAACAGATCATCCGGTACCTCGCGACCTATCGGCTGCTCGGCGGCAACGCGCGCTACAAGATCTTCACAGACAAGGATGACTACTTCGTCGGCGAGACCGCCGAGATCACGATCACCGCCCTCGACGAGAAGTACGAGCCCCTTCGAGATGCGCGCCTCGAGGGCGTGCACGTCGAGTTCGGCGAGGATCCCACGACCGCGACGAGCATGCTGCTCGAAGGCGAGAACGCGCCCAAGAGCCTCGCCGACCAGGACGGCCAGCAGGGCACCTACCGCCTGCTGCTGCCGCTCAAGAAGAAGGGCCTCGTGCGCATCTGGATCGATCGCTCCACACGCGCCGGCACGCGTGCGACCAAGGAGCGCGCCGAGAAGCGCTTCGACGTGAGCTACCGCACGCGCGAGGACATCCTCAAGGTCCCGGACCACGAGACGCTGCTCG
>JARGNS010000369.1 GCA_029213105.1 Planctomycetota bacterium | reverse complement strand
CGCGACCCGCAGAACGGGGAAGGCTGGTACTCGCTCGGACTCCTGCGGGCTGAAGCCAAGGACATGCCCGGCGCGGCCAAGGCTCTCGCGCGCGCCGTACGCCTGATGCCGACGCGCGGCCGCGTCCGCTACAACTACGCGCTGGCCCTGCAGGGCATCGGCGATGCGGAGCGAAGCCTCGCGGAACTCCAGCGCGCCCACGCGGGTGCCCGGGAAGACGCGGGTATCCTGCACGCCTTGATCATGCTCCACGCCACGCGCGAGGAGTGGGCCGAGGTCGAGACGCTGACCCGAAGACTGCAGCAACTCCGACCGAACGACCCGGGCGTCCAAGAGGCAGTCCGCCGACTCAAGACGATGCGAAAGAACCAGGGCCGATGACCTTCCTCGTTGCGACCAAGGCCTACATCGGATTCGACGAGCTCGACGAGGCTCGGCTCGCGGACCTCCATGGGGTGTTGGCCCCGTACTTCCCCGCCGTCATCGAGTCCTTCTACGAAGCCGTCCTCTTCAACGAGGGAACGGCCGCCGTGCTGGCAGCCCAGGACGAGGGCACCGTCGAGCGCCTCAAGCAGACCCTGCGGACCTGGCTCGAGGGAGCCCTGCTAGGCCCTTGGGACGAGAACTACTACCAGCTGCGCTACCGCATCGGGCGCATGCACGTGAAGGTCGGCCTGCCCCAACAGTACGTGGTCACCGCCATGCACCGCTTGCGAGTGCTCCTCGGCACGCTGGCCCGCGATGGTGGCGCGGACGCCGCGACGGAACGCTCGCTCCACCGCATGCTCGACCTCGAGCTCGCGATCATGCTCCACAGCTACATCGAAGAGAAGGACCGCGCACACTCGGAGCGTTCCTACCTCGAGCGGGAGCTTCGCAAGCGCTTCGAAGGCCCGCTGGTCGGCATCGGCAAGGGCGTGGAGTGGCTGCGCGACCAGATCGACGAGGCCGCCAAGGACACGTCCCCGGTGCTCCTGACGGGCGATCAGGGCGTGGGGCTGGACAGCGTCGCCCACGCGATTCACGAGCAGTCCGAGCGTGCGCATCGGCTCTTCGTGCATGTGAACTGCTCCATCGCGGGCGGCGGAAGCCGCACGACCCTGTTCGGCGGAACGCCCGGAAACTGGCCGGATGGCAAGCCCGCCATCATCGGCCAGTTCGACCTCGCCCGTGGGGGCACGCTGTTCCTCGACGGCGTCCACCGACTCGGTACCGAGGCCCAGACCGAGCTGATGGAGAACCTCCGCGAGGCGGATGCCGGAGGCGCCGGCGGGAGGGTCCGGGTCATCGCCAGCGGGCAGATCGCGAGCACGACCACCACCCAGCGTCCGCGGCTGAACGAGGAGCTGCGCAACTACATCGACGCGCGGCGCATCCGGGTGCCGTCGTTGGCAGAGCGCCGGGAGGACATCCCCGCCATCGCGGCGCACTACGCCCGGGAGCAGGCCGCGCGCCTGAACAAGACCTTCCGGATGATCGAGCAGGAGAGTCTCGACAAGCTCCAGGCCTACCCCTGGCCGGGAAATGTGACGGAACTCGAGAGCGTGATCGAACGTGCGGTCATCGCCGCACGCAGCGAGGACATCGAGATCGACGACGCCCTGCTCGACGACTCGATCTCGATGGGCAACTACAAGCTGGTCGAACGCATCGGCTCCGGCGGCATGGGTGAGGTCTGGCGCGCTCGCCACCAGCTCCTCGCGCGACCGGCTGCTGTGAAGATCATCAAGGCCGCCACCATCGGCGAAGGCGAGCACGCGGCGCTCATGACGGCGCGGTTCCAGCGCGAGGCCCAGACGACGGCGGGACTCTCCTCCCCGAACACGGTCCAGCTCTATGACTTCGGCATCGCCCAGGACGGCGCCTTCTACTACGTGATGGAGTTGCTTCACGGCATGGACCTCGAGTTCATGGTCGAGCAGCACGGCCCGCTCCCCGCAGCCCGCGTGCTGCACCTGATGAAGCAGGCCTGCCTCTCGCTCGCAGAAGCGCACGACGCCGGACTGGTGCACCGCGACATCAAGCCCGCCAACCTCTACGCCGCTCGACTCGGACGACAGTGCGATGTCCTGAAGGTGCTGGACTTCGGCATGGTGAAGGTAGACCCGACGCAGGGGCACACGAAACTCACGTCGGGCGGCAGCTTCGGCGGTACGCCGGCCTACATGCCTCCCGAGTTGATCGTCCAGGATGACGAGAGCGACACGGACGGCCGCGCCGATCTGTACTCGCTCGGCTGTGCCGCGTTCTTCCTGCTGACGGGCGACACGGTGTTCCCGGGCAGCAATCCGATGCGGGTCCTGATGGACCATGCCCAGAAGGCGCCACAAAGCCCCTCCGCGCGTGGCGCGGTTGACGTCCCGGACGGCTTGGACGACTTGATCCTCGCGTGCCTGGCCAAGGACCCGACGGGGCGTCCAGCCAGTGCCATGGCCCTGCACGCGGCCCTGGCAGCCCTCGCCGCGGAGCATCCCTGGACCCACGCCGACGCGACGACGTGGTGGAGCCGCCTGGACGACTGAACGCCACGGGCTCCTGAGGGGACGCGCCTGCAGCCGCCCCTAGGATGGGGCCATGAAGCGGCTCGGCGTTCTCACGATCATCCTGGCTCTCTGTGCCGCGGCATGCGGCGGTGCGGACTTCGTGTACTTCGAGTCGATCACGAGCGGCCCCAACCCGGGCGCCACGCTGATCGTGGTCTGGATGTCGGACAGCCCCGCGGATGACGCCGACGCCCTGGAGGTCAGCGTTGCGCGCGTCGAGCTGGTGGCAGGCAACATCATCGTCCCCCTGGCCACGAGCACGCAGACGTTCGACCTGCTGGCCCTCCAGAACGGCAACCGCATCAAGCTCGCCGAGACGAATGTGGCCCCCGCCTCCTTCGATCGCATTCGCCTGACCCTGATCGAGGATGGCCCGCTCGGCCCGCGGCTGCGGCGCGGCATCACGTGGGAGCCTCTCGCCTTCGCCACCCCGGGCGGGCACGTCATCGACGTGCCCTACGGCGTGCATGCCGCCCCCGATGCAACCCTCGAGATCCAGATCGACTTCAACGCCCGCACGTCGTTGCTCGATGTCGAGGGCGACGTGCAGCTCGCCCCGCAGCTGGATGCCCTCGATCCCGGCTTCGCGGGCACCATCCGCGGCACGGTTCGCGGCTCCCTCGGCGCGCCCCTCGCGGACGCCATCGTGATTGCACACCGCGCCGGCGTGGAGGTGCGCTCCACGCGCACGCGCGGCGACGGGACCTACACGCTGACGCCGTTGTCGCCGGGCAGCTACGACCTCTCCGTGCAGACGCCGGAAGGACCCATCGCGCCCGAACCGGACGTCGCGGTCACCTCCGGTGAGATCACGACCGTGGACTTCGCGAGTCCCTAGCGTCAGGACGCGTCGACACCCAGCACGCGGTTGACGATGCGCTCGATCTCCAGCGGCGGGATGCGACTGCCCCCCTCCCGCGGCGAACCACCGATCGTGTTGCTTCCGCCCCATCCCCCGGCACCCGCGGGCCGGTCCTCGGCCTGGTTGAAGGCCGCATACAAGTCGTCGATCGGGAACCGCACGTACGGCGACATCTTGCCGACGGTGTAGGTCCAGCTGCCGGCGCCGTGATCGCGCGCCGCCACGAAGGCGCGCACCCCCGCGGCGTAGAGCGCCGTGCGTGCGTGCGGACCGTGCTCGACGATCAGACGCCAGCCGGGGCCGCCCCCCATCTCGTCGTAGCGCGTGTCCAGTTCGACGCGCTTGCCCTTGCCCTCGAGCAGCGCATCGATGCGCTCGCCCACCTGATGGATGATCGAGCCCATGCCCGCCTCGTCCATGGCGTGGATCTCCCCCGCCACACGAGCCTCGAAGTACGGCTCGAACACCCACGCCTGCTGCCGCATGCCGGTGCTGCCGGGATCCACCGGATACGCACCGCCCGTGCAGTCGAGGATGTCCTCGCTGATCAACAGGCGCGTGACGGGTTGGTGGATCGACAGGCCGCGGCACTTGTCCGGGTTGTTGAGCACCCAGACTGCCAGGCACGTGTCCTGATCCGGGTCGTTCACATAGACATTGGCGTGCGGCTTGCCGTCGACCTGGAACGTGTCGAACAGCCCCATGGTCACGGCCATGAAGGCCTGCATGCAGGTGCTACGCGTACTCAAGCGATCCACCCGCGCGTGGTGGTCGAAGTTCACATGCGGACCGTACGGCGAGAAGGCCGGCGGCCCGTCGACGTAGCCGTCCAGCGCGATCGAGAAAGGCGGATTCT
>JARGNS010000368.1:569-4269 GCA_029213105.1 Planctomycetota bacterium | reverse complement strand
TCCACGCTCCGCCGAGTCGCGGGCCGACTTCGGATCCCCGAGGCTGCACTGCACCAGCGAGAGCAGGTACTCCCCGCGTGCTTGGTTCACCCAGGTGCCGACCCGCGACCAGTAGGTGAACGCGGCCTTCGCCGCGTCGTGCATGAGGGCATCCTGGCGTGCGTCGCGCTCGCGCACACCGAGCAGCTCCGAGGCGAGATTGTTCGACACCACCGCGACCGTGCGCTCCGCGGCGTTGCCGGCCTCGAGGAGGTCGGCGGTGGCGAGCATCGCGCGGTAGAGCGGGTCGGCCTCGCCCCACGCGCCTGCATGCATGTGGCCTTGGGCGACAAGCATCCCGACCCGGACGCCGAACGAGGGCTCCTTGCCCCCCGAGGCGTCCTGGGCCGCCATGGGGCCCTTGTCATCCCCCGAGAGGCGACGAGCCACGGCCAGGTGCAGGTACGCATCGCCGTCCGCGTCGTCCCCCAGCTGCGCGATGGCGGCTTCGCAGAGGGCCGTCGCGCGCGCGCGCTCGCCGAGATGGTCCCCGACGGCGTGGTTGACCAGGTTCATGTAGCGGGCGGCACCCGGCCCCTCTTCGACGAGTCCGACGCCTTGCTCGAGGCGGTCTGCGACCTCAGCCGTCTTGTCCGCGTGGTCAGCCCAGCCTTGCTGGATCAGTTCATCGAGGGTCATGCGCGCACGGTAGGTCCGCACGTGACGACCGTCAATCGGACGTCGGTGGATGTCCAGGCCGGCGCGCCCCTCATACTGCTTCCCTCCCGATTCCTTGGTCGCCGGGCCACGCCGACCCGTCCCGGTTCACGCGAACAACTCCTTGGTTGCAAAGCCTGCCCCAGGCACTGCCTCCAGCCCTGCGCTCCGGGTGGGCGACCCGGAGCAGGAACCCCCGCCCGTGGCGGGACGCACGCACTCGTGGCGACTGGACCTGCCCACGGAAGAACGCGACGGCCTTCGTACCGCGCCACGCGACCCCCATTACGCGGCCAGTCTGGTCGACGTGCCCGGTCGCCGTGGCGGTCCGCTCGATTCCCTGTGCGACCGCCCACGCCTTCGCCACCGACGGCCCCGGCGAGACCGGAAACCACGAGGACGACGAGCGAGACACTGTGGAGAGGTCGCACGCGCGCCTCCGTCAGCCGCCCGGCGTAAGGGATCGCCGGGCACCACCGCGATCCGGACGCACCACGCCCCCTCCCTGACCTCCCTGACCTCCCTGCATCCACGTAACGGGCGCCAAGGGTGTACCCCACCGCACGCTGGCGCTAGGCTTGGCCTCATCGCCACCGGAGAAGACATCATGAAGCGCCTGACCTCCACCATCCTCGTCCTCGCACTCACGCTGACCGCCTTCGCCGTCAGCCCGGCCCAGGCCGAGGAGATCCTGCTCAACACGGGCAGCGGCATCGAAGGGACGATCAAGTCCGTCGACCAGACCTCGATGACGGTCAAGACCAAGGATGGCGAGACGGTCGAGCTCATGCGCGGCGCCGTCGACCCGCACTTCTACTACACCGCGTGGAGCAAGCGCATGGAGCAGACGGCGGAGAACCACCTCCGCGTCGCCGTGTTCACCTTCGAGAACGGCCTCTTCAACCAGGCGCGTAGTCAGTACCGCAAGGCCCAGAGCAAGGACAAGGAACTGGTCAAGAAGTTCGAGGCCGAGATCGTCCCGGACATCAAGGAAGGCATCGCCCAGAAGCTGCTGGGGATGGCCCGTGCGGCGGTAGAGGCCAACGAGTACCGCAAGGCCGAGACCATCGCCGTCAAGCTCCTCACACGTCTGGAGGACACGAAGGCCGCTGAGGAGGCCCGCACCCTCATCGCCTCCGTGCACACCTGGGAACTGGACAACGACCAGGAGCGCCTCATCAAGCGCCTCACGTCCAAGCTGCCCAAGGATGAGAAGAAGGCTCTCCGAACGAGGACGCGCATCAGCGACCGCGCCGGTCCGATCGAGAAGCACATCAAGGACGCCCGTGCCATGGTGACCAAGGCGCTCGGCGAGAAGTCGCAAACCCGCCAGAAGGGCATCTTCGAGCAGGCCGCCAAGAAGTTCGAGGCCCAGGTACGCGCCGTGGACAAGCTGCTGAAGGACGCCACCGAGGACGAAGCCCTCACGCACTATCTGCAGGGGCTCCGCGAGATTGCCGTGCGCGAGGGCGTCGATGCCTGGCTCGCCGCGGGCAACGTGAACGTGTCCCGACGCTCGTTCCCCGAAGCGATCAAGCAAGGCGAGAAGGCCCTCGCGCTCGACCCCGACAGCGCCAAGGCCAAGAAGTTCGTCGCCGAGGCCACCGAGGCCTCCCGCTACAACAACGGCTGGTTCAACACGGTCGCCCGTGGCGGGCGCCCCGGCACGGGTGGCCGCGGCGGCCGCGGCGGCGGCGGCCGTCGCCGCTAGGCCGCCCGGGTGGCATGGGCCCGGCACGCGCCGCGGCCCACCCCCACGCATGCTGTCCGGTCGGCCTGGGGAGGTCTACCGCACGTTGTTCCGCGGAGCCTTGGCGTGAAGCCCACCCTGATCGTCCTGCTCGCGCTGCTGGGTGCCAGCGCCCCAGACGCCTACGCCGACGAGCCCCTGGCGGCGCCGCAGCCCCGCCTGCAGCGCTTCGGCACCGAACGCGTGCGAGCCTTCGGCGGACCCGACAGCGTGAACCGCGCACTGCATCGGCAGGGCACGGAGAAGGAGTCGTTCTTCCGACTGCACGTCATGGAGCGTGCGCTGCGCCCCGTGTACGCCTTCAAGGAACGCCTGAGCACGCGGCACGGCTTGACGCTGGGGACCGATTACAACGCCCTGTACCAGGGGGCGACGGCCTCGCTCGGCGAGGACGAGGCCGCCGGCGGCGTGTTCCGCCTGTACGGGCACTGGACGGCCCTCGGCCGCGGCACCCCCACGACCACGGAGATCCTGTTTCGGCTGGAGAACCGGCACCGCCTAGGCTCCGCCGTCGCTCCCGAGAACTTCGGGACGGAGATCGGCTCGCTGCTGAAGACGGCCAACTCCTTCGCGGACTGGGGCTGGGGGATCACCAACCTCCAGTGGCAGCAGTGGTTCGAGGACGGGCGCGTCGGCTTCGCGCTCGGCCAGGTCGACTTGCGCGACTGGGTTGACACCTTCGACCTGAGCAACTGGCGTACGGCCCTGCTGGGCGCGGCCGTCACCTACCCCGTGAATCCCCTGGTCTCGCCCGGACTGGGCGCTGCCTGGTTCTCCTACTTCCGCAAGTACAACACGCCCTATGTCATCGCGGGGATCGGTGACGCGAACGGGAAGGCCTACGAGTTCGGCTTCGACTCCTTCTTCCGGCAGAAGGAGTACTACTCCTTCGTCGAGCTCGGCTGGACGCCCGCGTTCGACAGCAAGAACGACAAGAACGTTCGGCTGACCTATTGGCATCAGGACGCGCGCAAGGAAGCCGGCAAGCCCGAAGGCTGGGGCCTGTCCTTCTCCGCCGCTTGGAAGTTCCAGAAGCGCTGGGCGCCGTTCCTGCGGGGTGGCTACGCCGAGGGCGGACTCATCGCATCGGAGACGGCCTTGGTCGCCGGACTCGGCCTCCACCGCCGAAGCCACGATCTGCTCGGCGTGGCCCTGGGCTGGGCACGGCCCGACGACACCGCCCTGCGCGACCAGTTCACACTCGAGCTGGTCTACCGTCTCCAGATCTCCCAGCACATCGGCATCACACCGGAC
>JARGNS010000368.1:0-506 GCA_029213105.1 Planctomycetota bacterium | reverse complement strand
GATCGCCCTCTGAGCGCCCCCCGAGATGGTGGTCCTCCCCAGGAGCCCGGCGCGGACTGGTAGAACGACGCAACTCACGGAGGAGGCCGCCATGGACTGGGTCAAGCTGATCAAGAGCGAGATGGAAGATGCGTACCGCGCGACGGAGGGCCTCATGGATCTCGTCGACGAGGACGCACTCGACTGGAAGCCGGAGGCGGGCGAGAACTGGATGTCCACCTCGGAACTCCTCCGCCACCTCACCAACGCGTGCGGCTGGTGCAGCGCCAACTTCGTCAATGACAGGTGGACGCAGATCATGGCCGGCGAAGGCGGCGAGTTGCCGACCACCGTCGACAGCGTGGCCGAGGCCAAGGCCGACCTCGCCAAGGACAAGGCCCAGGCCTTCGAGGCCGTGGAGCAAGCTGGCAACGACGCGCTCGGCTCCAAGATGGTCTCGGCCCCCTGGGACCCGACCGAGCGTCCCCTGGGCCAGCACCTGCTGCAGATGGCGGGCCACCTGAGCC
>JARGNS010000367.1 GCA_029213105.1 Planctomycetota bacterium | reverse complement strand
GGATCGCGCACCCGCGCTGCTGGCGCGCCGGCTGCGCTGGCACGACCGTGCCGAGGACGCCTCGCCCGCCCTGCTGGACATGGCGCGCACGGCCTACCTCGAGGGTCGGTCGCCCGCGCTCCGCATGGCCGCCGCGCACTACCTGGCCCTGCCCGCGCTGCAGGCGCCCATCGAGTTGCTCGACCTCGTCGTACGCGAACTCGGCGGCGGTCCCCTCGCCGCATGGCTCGTGCGCCTCGCACGCAGCCTGCCGCAACAGGGCTACGACCTCGTCGCCGAACGCAACACCGCCATCCGCGCGATGTTCACCCTGCTGGCCCATCCGAAGGCCTCCCCGGAACAACGCACGCGCTGGCTGCACTGGGCCGTGGGCTGGGTCGCCGATCCGATCCCGATGGACCCGTACCGGCGCGATCCCATTCCCGAGTTCGAGCTGCGCCGTCGGCTGCCCGACTTCGGCGCGGCCCTCGTCGCGCCGGTCACCGACTACCTCACCCGGGGCGCATTCGACGACCCGCGCAAGGGCATGGTGCTCCTGCGTGAGCTCGGGCCCGAGCTGGCGTTGCCCAGCGTGCGCGGCTTCCTCACGCCGCGTGCGCAAGCGCCGCGCTACGAGTCCCGCGCCGAAGCACAACACCGTCGCTACGCACGCAATGCGGCGGCCGGGGTGCTCCAGGAGATCGGCCGCGTGGGTGATGAGGCCCTGGCGCGCGCCCTGCTCTTCGGCGACGAGCCCCTCGCGCTGAAGGTCGAGATCGTGCATGCGCTCGAGGGCGACGACGGAGCCTGGGCCGTGCCCGTGCTCGTCCGACTGATGGAGGACAAGAGCTACGAGCTCCGACAGGACGCGATCCTCGCGCTGCAGAAGCGCGACGAACCCGAAGCGCGTGCCGCGCTCGTGGAAGACCTGTTCGCGCGCCTGGAGCGCCCCCACGATCGCCTGCAGGCACTCGTCCGCCGTGGCGACGAGGACGCGCTGGTCGTGATGAAGCGCGCGTTGGACGACAAGCGCCGTGTCCTGCGCAAGGCCGCCCTCGCCCAGTTCCGCCGCAAGCGTCACCCGCGCCTGTGCGCGAATGGCAAGGCACTCATCGAGGCGTATCGCCCCGATCTGCAGAGTCGCCAGGAGGTGCAGGAGTACGTCTACGCCCTGCTCAACGTCGCGCCCCTCGACGCGGTCACGTTCGTGGACACGAACTGGGATGCGTTCCCCAAGGAGGACATGCGCCGGACGTGCCTGCGCATCCTGGCGGAGACCACGGGCAAGGCCGCGCGCGAGGCCGCCATCGACCTGGCCCTGCGACGCGCGCCGTACGACGCCCCGCGTCCGTTGGCCCTCGCCGCCGGCGCCGTGTTCCAGGGCCCGGACCGGATGTACGACTGGACGTACCGCGTCGAGGACATCGGCCCGCGCCTGCGCGCGTGGCTCGACGACGAAGACGTCCACCTGCAGCGCGAAGCGTTGGCGGCGTGGGCTCATCCGCAGGCGCCCGATGCCGTCGCCCGTCTCGTGGCGTTGCTCGGTCGCGCCCTGGCCGGTGGCGCACTGCCCGAGCGCGACACGACCCACGCGGGCGAGCAGGAGTTTGCCGGCACCGTGCTCGCAGCACTCGTGCATCAACCGTGGAGCGTGGTGGAAGACACCTTCGTCGACGTCGCGTTGGACGCGAGCGGCGACATCGACCTGGCGCGTGTGGCGGCCTATCGCTTGATCGGCAAGGTCAGTGACAAGACGCGCGCCCGGCTCTCCACCTGGCTGGACCTCGACCCGGAGCCGAACGCCGAGGCCCCGGGGCGGCGCGCGGACCGGCACCTGCAGCTCTTCCTTGCCGCGGCGGTCGGCACGGGCGCGGACGAAGCGAAGGCCACGAGCCTGCAGGCCGTGCTCAAGCGCGAGCTGTGGTCGTTCTTCAGTCCCGCGTGGTTGAAGCGCGTGATCGAGGAGGGGCCCGGCGTCCTGAGCGACGATCCCGACGAGCGCACGCGAGCCTACGACTTCTCCACTCGGGTGGGTGCGCTCGCCCGCGCCGTGGCGAGTACGGGGCACGAGCCCAGCGTGCTGGCCACGCTCGAGTTGCTGTTCGACCCGCGGCTTGCGCTCTACGCCCGCGAATGCGTGCGCCGGCAGTCGGCCACCATGCGCGCCGCCGGCGCCGACGCCGCGGCCATCGAGCCGTCGGAGTTGAACGTGCTCGGGCACAACGAGCCCGGCTCCCCCAACTGGGGCATGCCGCTCGCCGTCTACGAGATCCTGCGCGAAGCCAAGGTCGTGGAAGATGCGAAGCTCGCCCGCGCCCTGGAGCGCGTGCTGGCCGCCGCACGCGCCGACGGGCGACTCGCGCAGTTCCCGCTGCTCTACCTCGTGCGTGCCCTGGAGAGTCAGCTCGAGCCGCATACGGGACGCAACGCCGAGACGGCCGACGTGCTGTGGCGCTACGGCCGCTTCTTCGGCGAAGGCGACACGCCGCTGCACTACTGGCTACGCCAGAAGCAGGTCTCGCAGCTGGCCGAAGTGCGCCGCTTCGAGGAAGCGGCGCAGGCCCAGCGCGCGGTCGTACGCACGCTCGTGCGCGGCAATCACACGGCCCAGCTGCCCGGCTTCTTCGTCCGACAGCAGTCCCTGCTCGAAGCCCTGACCGCCAGCGCCGCCGCCACCCGCGGAGCGCAGGACGAGGCCGCGCAGCTCTTCGCACGGGCGCGCGAGCGCGGACCGGACCATCCCGACGTGCTCAACAGCGTGGCCTGGTACCGCGCCCTGGCCCGGTCGGGGCTCGAGGACGCCGAGGCCGAAGCCCTGCGCGCCACACGCCTGGAAGCCCGCGTGGAGAACCGCCCCGGCGTGAACGCCGCCGACACGCTGGCCTATGTCCTGCTGCTGCGCGGGCGTCCCGCGGCGGGCCTGCGCGTGCTTGCGCCGCGCATGGGCGAGCGCGGCGCGGCCCTCAACGGATTGCTGCACTACCACATGGCGCAGCTGCACGCGTCCGTCGGGCGACTGCGCTCGGCACGCGACGCGTTGATCGAGGCACTCACGTGGGATCGCGCGCTGCTCGCCGACGTCGCCGGGGACGAGCACCTCGAGCCCCTGCTTGCGAAGCTGCCCCTGGAGCGCATCGCGGCACTCGCGGCGCAGCGCCGCTTCGAGCAGCAACTGCCCTAGCGCGGCTCGTTCTGGCCGACGAGCCAGAGCACCCAGTGGTTGACGAGCAGCTTCATGAGCCCGTCCTTCGAGCGGACGTGATAGGCGCGCGGACCGAAGTCGGTGTTGCCCATCCAGATCACGCGCGGCTTGCCGGCCACGGCTGCGGTAGCCACGATCGCCGGGACGGCCGTCGCGGCCTCGAGCTCGACGAGCGACTGCGCGCCAGGCGCGAGATCGATCACCGGGTAGTTGAACTTCGTGGCGAAGGCGCCGTCGCCCGCTGCCGTGCTGGCCCACGCCTTGCCCGACGCCAGCTCGTTGTTGACGAGGCGCGTGGCCGGATGGCGCTTGCCCTGGGCCGTGACCCGCAGCGGCTGGGCCTCGACGTAGACGCCCGGCAGCGGCGTGCCCTGGATGAGGGCGCCGCGCGCGATGGGCAGCAGGGCTGCCAGCTTGGGGTGCGAGAGCGCGGGATGCTGGGTCACGCCCGCGCCGCCTGCGCCGACGTAGAAGGACGGACGGAAGTACAGGCCCATGCGGCCGTTCTCGACGCGCTCGGTGACGACGTCCCAGAAGGCGTCGGGCAGGGCGTTGGGATCGAGCGAGTCCAGGAACAGCGCTTCGATGTCGTGGTCGCGCAGGTACTGGCCCGTGGGCTGGGCCTCGAGGGCGGCCATGCCGCGCCCGTCTCCGGGCCCGGCTTCCTTGGTCTTGGCGTTCTCGAGGTACCAGCTGCGGTAGTCGACCGCGCGCATCTGCTGGAGCACGGAGATGACGAGCGCCGGCCACGACGCCGCGTGCTTGGCGATGACCAGCGCGCGCGACGGCCTGTCGAGGCGACGCAGCTCGGGCACGGCGTCGGGGCCCACGCCCGTGGCACCGGCGAGACCACCACCCGTCGTCTCCCCGGAGCCGTTGCCCGGTTCGTCCACGGGCGTCGTGCCCTGGGGGGTGTCATCGCTCGTGATGAGGAAGTAGACGCCGACGCCGACGGCCACGATGAAGAGGAAGAGGAAGATGCGCTGCACGCCTGGGCTCCGGGATCGCAGGAAGAAGGAACGCGCTGCGGGGTTCGATCTTCCGGTGGGGCTCAGGGTACCGCGCTGGAGCCGTCCCGGGCGCTTGTACCCCCCACCCTCGCGGGCCTGCACGCCGCACG
>JARGNS010000366.1 GCA_029213105.1 Planctomycetota bacterium | reverse complement strand
CGGCGCCCAGCGTGATGGTCCCCGTGCAGGTGACGGCCGAGAAGCCCATCTCGTCGGGGCGCGTGATGTCGCCATCGCTGCAGACGAAGGTGCCGGTCGTGGAGGTGAGGAGCACGCCGTGGCCGTGCGAGTCGGTGATGTCGAGGTCGGCGAAGGTGTAGTCGCAGGAGCCGCCGTTGATGTCGACGCCGTGATCGGCGCCGGGAGTCAGGATGTCGTTGCCCGTGTTGGCGAAGGCGGCCGTGCCCGTGACCTCCAGGCTGCCCCCCTTGTTGCTGATCGAGAGGCCGTCGTCGCCGGTGGTGTCGATGTCCAGGCTGGCGAAGGTGAACGGGGCGCTGCCGTTCGCGATCTCGATGCCGTGCTGCCCGGCCCGGTCGATCCCGACCGAGGCGAAGGTGATGCCGTTGGTGCCCACGGTGTTGCGGGCCCGGATGCCCGAGTCGACGACGTCGGAGATGAGGATGGGCCCGAAGGACCAGGTCGCGCTGGGATTGCTGTCGACGATGTCGATGCCGTAGTCCGTCGAGGGCCCGGCGGGCGGGTCGGTGATCGTCGTCGTGCCCGTGACGATGAAGCCGCCGTCATGGTTGTTGAGGCAGATGCCGTCCTGCGCCGCGCCGTTGATCGTGATGGTGGAGAAGGTGAAGGCGGTGGTGCTTGCGCCGGCGGACTGCCCCTGGATGTTGATGCCGTCGTTGCCCGAGCCCGTGACGGCGGTCGCGCCGGTCACGGCGAACGTACCGGTGCAGTCCACGAGATCGATGCCGTCGCTCGGTGCGTTCAGGGTCGTGATGCTGTCGAAGGTGACGCTCAGGGCGCCCGTGGTGATCTCGATGGCGGCGCCGCCGGTCGCATCGAGGGCCACCGTGTCGGCGCTGAAAGCCCCGACGCTCGTGCCGGCGAGGGCCTGGCCGCTGGTGTTCGTGAGGTCGAGGCCGCGGACGGTGTTGCCGGAGGCGAGGGTGAGCGCGGTCCCTCCGGCGGCGCCCAGTGTCGGCGTGCCCGCAGCCGGGACGATCGTGCTGCCACCCACCACGAGGGCCACGCCCTGGCCGCTGAGCTGCTGCCCGTCGAGCAGGGTCAGCTGGCCGGCATAGGTCGTGGCGGACTCGTAGAGGTAGATGTAGTCGTCGACTTCATCCAGCGGGCTGGCCAGGAACGCTGCGAGCGTGTCGAACGGTGATGCGAGGCGCCCATCGCCCGCGACGGTGGCATCCTCGTCGATGAACCAGACCACGTCGCTGATGGTGATCGTGACGGTGGCCGAGTCCGTCAGGCCGGCGGGATCTGCGATCGTGTAGGTGAACGTATCCGTGCCCTCGAAGCCAGCCGGAGGGTTGTACGTGAAGCTGCCATCGGCCGCGACGCTGACGGCACCGCCCTGCGTGCCTGTCGCGTCGAAGGCGGTGACCGAGATCATGTCGCCATCCGGATCGCTGTCGTTCGCGAGAACGCCGGTTGCGGCGGGTACGGTCAAGTCCACGTTGCCTACGGTCGTGTACGACGGGTCGTCGACTGCGTCGGGGCGCGGTTCGAAGGTCAGGAGGCCCGACGCGGAACCGCCACCACCCCCGGTGGAGAAGATCAGGTCGATGGCCGGCAGCAGCCGGTTGGCGAGGCCGGTGACGGGCGTCGTGCAGGTGAGGGTCGTGGGGTTCACGACGGTGCCGGCCACGCTGATCGAGGCGGCGGTGCCGCCGAGGAAGGGTGTGCCCATGTCGGCGCGGAACGTGACCGTGCAAGCTCCGGTCGGCCCGAAGCCGTTGCCGGTCAAGGTGATGGGCGTCGCCGTGTCCGCCGGCACCAGGAGGGGCGCCACGGTGGTCACGACGGCGGGATCGATCTGCAGGATGCCCGAGGCACCCGTGCCGACCGCGCCGCTGGCGAAGGCCACCTCCACGACGGGGTTCACGGCGACGAGCACGTTGGCGATGGGCGTCGTGAACGTGATCGTCGTCGGGTTGACGACCGTGCCGGTCACGGAGAGCGTGTCCAGGGTGCCGCCGGCGAAGGGCGTACCCGTCGTGGCGCGCAGCGTGATGGTCGGTGTGGCGGCGGGGGGGCCGAAGCCGGAGCCCGTCAGCGTGACGAGCGTCGGGAGCTGCGAGAACACCGCGCTCGGCGCGGCGCTCGTCACCCGCGGGGCGAGGAACGTGAAGATGGGCCCGGCCGAGGCGCCGTTCGCTCCGGCGGGCAGGGTCACGCGCACACGGACCGGCGTGTCCGCCGCAATGCCGGCGACGGGGGAGGCCGCGATGGCGATGGCCGTTTGCGAGAGGATGGTGCCCGGTAGATCCAGGAAGGCGGCGGTGCCGCCGAGGAAGGGCGTGCCGGTGTCGACGAAGAACCGCACGGCGGCGACGCCGCCGGTCGGGCCGAAGCCGTCGCCGTTCACGGTGAGCGCGGTGGGAATCTCGGACGGGGCCGAGCCCGGCGTGACGCTGTCGACCTGGATGCCGACGAACGTGGCGATGGCGCCCGTGGAGGCGAACTCCTGGCCGGACGGCAGGACGACCGTCACCGTCGCGGTCACCGTGCCACTGACGAGGGCGAGCGGACTGTCTCCCGCGATGGTGGTCGGGTCGACGACGGTGCCCGGGATCTCGACCGTGGCCGACGTGCCGCCCAGGAACGGTGTGCCGCTCGTTGCCGTGAAGCGGATCGTGACGGTGCTGCCGGGCGGTGTGGCGACGCTGGCGAAGTTGGTTCCCGTGAGCGTGAAGGGCAGCGAGAAGGCACCGAAGAACGGCTGCGGCGAGAGGCTCAGGACGTCTTGGTTCGCCGAGTTGCTGGCAAAGGACGAACTGCCACCGCAGCCTGTGAGGGGCAGGGCGAGCGTCATGAGCCCGATAACGAACAGAAGAGTCGTGCGCCGCATGGGGGTCTCCAGATGGCGGGAGCCTACGTCCTTCGCGGCCCTCGTGCAAAGCATGCATGGCGGCTGAACGCGCGGGTGTGCGGGCATTGTGGCGCTAGAGGTGGCCCCCTACAATCTGCGCCGGCGCGCCCGCGCCGTGGAGGGTTCCCATGCCGCGCCTGCACCCGATGGCTGTCGCCGTCTGCTTGCTCCTCGTGCTCGTCTGTGCTCCGGTCGCCCTGGCGGCAGACGCTTCGGACGATCTCCCTCCGCCGCCGGCGCCGGCAGCCGCGCCGACCGGCGACTTGCCGGCTCAGCCCGCCGCGCCGCGCATCGACGAGGAGCCCGTGGAGCTTGCGCCGGCCGAGGCGGCCCCGGGCGCTGAAGCCCCCGTGCCTTCGGTCGACGTGCCCGCCGAGGTGGTCGAAGAGGAGGAGATCACCGAAGAGGTCGAGAAGGACCCCTGCGAGTGGCCGGCCCCGGCGACGCGCCCGTGCGATATCTGCCCTCCGCCCTGCGGCCCCACCGCCTGTGGCGAGGCGCCCTGCGGGCGGCTCTCGAAGAACGCCTGCTGCTGGCCGCGCGACGATTGCGGTTGGGCCATTGGCCCCTGTGGTGGCCGCCGTGGTCGCACCGAGATCGTTCTCGAAGGAGCCTTCACGCTCTTCGACGACATGGAGGGCCTTGTGGGGGAAGCGATCCCCGCGGGTGCGAACGGCCTGACCTGGGACGAGAACGACTACGACGGTGAGTTCGGCGGTCGGATCACGCTTCGTCACGCGATCACGCCCAAGGACAAGGTCGAGGCGCGTGGAGTCTGGTACGGCGATTTCGCGGCCAACTCGAGCCAGAACGGTGTGCTTGGTTTCTCCCCGCCTGCCGGTGGTGTGACGCCGGCCGTGAACGGCACCCTGAGCAACACGTCCGAAGCCATGAGCCTCGAGGTGAACTGGGTGCGCGAGGTGTGCTGCAAGGGTCGCTGGCGCTGGAGCACCATCCTCGGCATGCGCTACATCGGCCTTGACGAGTCCGCGCGGGGCGACTTCGTGCTGGGCGCCGTCGCGCCCGTCAATGCCTTCGCCCGCAGCCAGGTCGACACGACCTTGATCGCCGGGCAGTTGGGGGCGAGTGGTCAGTGGCTGGTCACGGAGCGCACGGAGATCGGGATCACCGGCAAGGTCCTTCTCGGCTCGCTCTACTCGGGCATCGACGTCGAAGACGACTCGATCTTCGTGGGCGGCCCGCACAACGCTGCCGCCACGGACACGAGCTTCGGCCTGGGTGGCGAGATCGAGGTATCCCTGACGCACTGGCTCACGCGCGACCTCGGTCTCACGGCAGGCTACACGCTGCTCTTCGTGAACGACGTGGTCCGCGCCAACCAGGCGATGGACTTCTCGCAGGCCGGCACGGGGGCCGTGCAGGCGCGCCACAGCCGCAGCGAGCTGC
>JARGNS010000365.1 GCA_029213105.1 Planctomycetota bacterium | reverse complement strand
CCTTGGCTACGGGCCTGTGCCCGGGCGATCGCGAGGCCCAGGCCTGCGCCGCCGCGTCGGCGTGGGGCTCCGCACGTACCGCGGCGAGCCGCATGCGATCCCACGCCGGCAGTGCGCCCTCGGTCCCGAGCACCTTCGCCGCCGCCTCGTCGTAGACCGTGGCGCAGCCGGGGATGTCGCCCTGGTTGAACAGGGGGGTGCCACGCTGGATCGCCGCGTACAGGATCTGCAAGGCCTCCGCGCTCGAGGCCGTGGCTGCGGCGGGGCTGGCCTTGGCCGGCGGGAGCAGCACGCGATCGATGACATGCAGGATGCCGTTGCGGCAGGGGATGTCGGCCTGGGTGACGCGGGCCTCCCCCACCCGCAGGCGAATCGGAAGCCGGGTGCCCGCGACGGTCGCGGCCGAACTCGTCGCGAGGAGGTCCTTGGAAGACACCCGCGCGGCCAGCAGGTGGTGGGCGAGGACGCGCTGGAGCGCCGCCTTGCCGCCCTCGGCGAACAGGCCCCTGCGTGTGGCCTCGGGCAAGGCCGCGAAGGCCTCGTCCGTCGGCGCGAACAAGGTCAGGGGGCCCTCGCCCTGCAGGAGGGCGACCCGGTCGGCCCGCTCGAGCGCGGCGACCAGGGTGCGGAAACGACCATCGGCCTGCAGCACCTCGAACAGGTCGGCCTGCTCCCCGGCGGCGGCCGGCGCCGCGAGGGAGAGCAGCAGCAAGCAGAGGAAGGGACCCACGCGCAAGCACGGGCTCCCGACGCAGGCGCCCTGCGACGTAGAGGCTTATCTGCGTGGGGCACCCGCCTGGGGCCTTCCGCGCCATCTTGCGACCGCGGCGGGTGTGAGGCCGTCTCCGCCCCACCCGGCGGTATCGTGTCGGCGTGCGCAACCGGAACCTCCTCGTCTTCGTGCTCCTGCTCCTCGCCGGCTGCGGCCCCGACCGCAGTCGCCCCCCGGCCGCTCCCCTGGGCCCGGAGCACTACGTCATCGCGCCGGAAGACCGCCCGGAGCCGGGTGCCTACCTGCGCTATGCCCCCCCCGCGGTCGGCCAGGCGGGCGGACTGGACATCGCAATCACCCACCTGACCCCCGCCGACGGCGGCCCCGCCGTGGCGCTCGTCGGCGTGGTGCACGTCGCGGACAAGCCCTACTTCGACACGCTGCAGCAGGAACTCGATGGCTACGACATCGTCCTCTACGAGGGCGTCAAGCCGGAGCAGCTCAGCAACGTGGACTGGCAGCGCTCGTTCACCGAAGGCGGCGGAGAAGCCGCCAACCTGCAGCGGGATCTCGCCGGGTGGTTCGGTTTCGCCTACCAGCTCGAAGCCATCGACTACGGCCGCAAGAACTTCGTCCACGCCGACATGAGCATGGAGGCCTTCCTCGCCGCCGGCGGCGGCGACATGATTCCCGGCGCCGGCAAGAAGGCAAGCGCGCGTGCCGCGGACGACGCCCCCGCGCCGGCAGGCGCAGACGAGGAAGCCACGACGACCGCTGGCGAGGTCGGCGCCGTCGGCACCCCCATCCAGAGCACCTGGAAGGCCGTCAAGGCCTTCGGCGACGCGGCCCTCGGCGCACCCGGCCCCCTGCGTTCCATGGCGCGCAAGATGTTCGCCGAGACCAGGGGCACCACCGACATCGGCGCCGCGCTCGCGATGCGCCCCGGTTTCTCGGAGTTGATCCTCGAGAAGCGCAACCAGGTGGTGCTCGAACGACTCGCCGAGGTCGTGGGAGACGCCAAGGGGCCGATCGCGATCTTCTACGGCGCGGCGCACATGGACGATCTCGAGGCGCAGCTCACGAGCAAGTTCGGTTACAGCCGCAGCAGCGCGCGCTGGCTGCGCGCCTGGGCGATCCGACCGCCCCTGCGCTAGGACGCGACGCCGGCTTCCGGACGACGCGACGCGAGATCGCTACGAGCTGGACGACCCGTCGTAGAGCCCGCCGGTGATCTCGAGGAAGCGCCGCTCCAGGCTGGCCCCCTCGTTCAGGCTGCGCGGCACGAGATCATGGGTGCCGATCAGGCACTTGTTGATCGACTTGAGGGCTTCGTCCTTCTGGTCCCCCGACTCGATGTCGAGCTGCAGGTTGAAGTCCATCGGCCCCGTCCGCTCCAGGCTCGCCACCTGGGGCAGGGCCTGCAGGTCGGCGGCAGCTGCATCGGTCAGCGGCTCCCCCAGGGTGATGCGCACCAGGGTCCCCGACGAGGTCAGCTCGTCCATGCTCGCGCACGCTTCGAGCTTGCCCTCATGCAGGATCGCCGCATGGTCGCAGAGCTCCTGGATCTCCCGCAGGTTGTGGCTGCTGATGACCACCGTGCGCTGACCGCGCATGCCGCGCACCAGCTCGCGGATGCCGCGTGCGTTCTCCGGATCGAGCCCGGCCGTCGGTTCGTCCAGCAGCATCAGCTCCGGGGAGCCGAGAAACGCCTGGCAGAGAGCCACGCGCTTCATCATGCCGTGGCTGAGCGCGCGTGCGTTGCGCCTCGCCACATCCCCCAGCCCGACCAGCTCGAGCGCTTCGATGGCCTTGGCCTCGGCCTCGTCGTACGAGAAGCCGTTGAGGCGCGCGAACATCACCAGCTGCTCGATGACGGGGATGCCGCCCTGGAACGCCGCGTCCTGGGGCAGCATCGAGTAGCGGCCCCGCAGTGCGGAGATCTCGCGCACATCCGTCCCCAGCACCTCGACGCGACCGCGGCTCGCACTCAAGAAGCCGGCGGCAATCGAGAACAGGGTCGTCTTCCCGGCCCCGTTGGGGCCCAGGAGGCCGAAGATCGCCCCCTCGGGAACCTCGAAGCTGACGTCCTGCAATGCCGTGAAGCGGCCGAAGTCCTTGCCCAGCCCCTGGATGCTCATCGAGGCAGCCATCTAGAGGTCCCTCCGGTTGAAGTGCCGCATGCCGAGGAGCAGGAACAGGAGCGTGAAGCCGAGCATGACGGCATACGCCGTGAGGCGCGTACCGATGTCGCCCGAGAGCAGCTCGTACTTCCAGCCCCAGGGCAAGAGTCGCTCGAGCCACTCGAGATCCGCGTGGGTGTTCGCATCGATCGCGCTGATGGCGATGATCGGCGCACCGCCGAGTCCGAGGCAGATGGCGAGCGAAGCGAACGCCGAGTCGAACAGACTCGACACCCAGCCGCAGAGCGTGATGTAGGGCAGCGACAGGAAGAGCAGCGCGAGGAAGCCCTGCACGCCGGATCCCATGAGCGCGCCGAACGAGTACAGGTTCAGCTTCAGTCCCACGTACAGCAGCACGAGGATCATCAGCAGGATCAGCGATGCCGTGGAGAAGTACAGCGTGCCGAGCGTACGCCCCAGGTAGATGTTCGAGCGCTCGGTCCGCAGCAGCAAGTAGCGCAGCCCGCGGTTGCCGATGTCGCCGGCGGTCTGGTTGAAGGACCCGATCGACGTGACGAAGGGGAACAGCAACAGCAGCATCAACCAGATGACGCTGAGCAGGGCCGGCTGCTCGCGCAGGAGGTACTCGACCTCGGCCTGATCCTGGCCCGTGATCCACTTGACCGCATTCACGATCGCCTCGGACTCGGCCACCCTGGCGATGTCGTCGGCCGCCTCGCCCTGGGTGTGTCCGTCCATGGAGGCTCGATCGATCAAGCCCTCGACGGGCGTGATGAACAGATGCGCGACCATCAGCCCCGAGAACAGCACGAGGAAGATCGCCATGAGGCCGCCACCGGTGCGCAGGGAGAAGCGCATCCAGTAGGAGCCGACCAGCCGGATGTGGCGGAGGTGCAGACCGGAGACCAAGGAGAGCTCCCGCGCGGGGTGCCGGAGGGCGAGGTGTGCCGCATCAGCGGACCAGGTCGTCCTTGAACGTCGTGTTGATCAACACGAGGGTGAGCACGGGATAGAGCAGGCCGATGAGGACGCCGAACTGGAACGTCGTCATGAGGGCGAACCCGAGGTTGTAGATCACCCCCAGCACGCCGTAGATGTTGCCGACCTTGCGGCCCATCCCGCGGCGCTGCTTGAGATAGCCCACACCGCTCGTGATGAGGATGACCGCGAAGAGGATCGACGCTCCGATCCCGATGTAGATGCCGGTGTGGCCGCCCACGTCCTCGACCGACTGCTCCATCTTCGCGATGTCGCTGTCCATCTTCTCGATCTGGGCCTGCTCGGCCCCGTCTTCGACCAGCTTGTCGCGCAGACCACCGAGGATCGAGGGCGCGTTGAGCAGGAAGATCAGCCCGAAGATGCCGAGCACGCTGAAACCGCCGTAGACGAAGTTGATGACGGCGAGGGCCGTCAAGCCCCCCGGACGCTTGCCCTCACTCATGGGTGTGCTCCTGCACTGCGCC
>JARGNS010000364.1 GCA_029213105.1 Planctomycetota bacterium | reverse complement strand
GCCAACTTCCAGGGCGGCACGGTGTTGATGCTGCGTCCCGCGACACTGACGTTCCTGAAGGCGGCCCCGCGCCTCCCCCCGACCGACAAGCCGGCGGCGCGGCTGCGGGCCCTCGTGCCCTGGTTGCGGCACGCCGATCCGATGGTGTCGGCCTCCGCACGCAAGGAGTTTGCCGACGCCTCGTACGAAGCGATGAAGGCCGCCGCACGCGAGGTGCGCCCCGACGACCTGCTGCGCACCCTGGCCGATCCCGAGGCCGCGCCCGCGAGCCGCAGTCCACTCTTCCTGCTCGTCGGGCTCTCCGGCGGCGCGGCGGAGCGCAAGCGGCTCGGGACCTGGATGGCGGACCCGCTCGTCCAGCGAGCGCCGGGCTACGACGCGCTGCTCGCCGCGTGGGTGACGATGACCGGCCCCGAGGGGCTCGCGACCATCGAGGCGCTGTTCGAGAACCCCAAGCTCGGGCGCGCGATCGTCGGCGGGGCCTACGTCCGCGCGCTCGGCTTCCAGGCGCGCAACGAACGGGCGCTTACACGCCCGCAGGTCATCGCGGCGCTGCATCGCCTGCTGGCTGAGCCCGCCTGCTTCGGTGTCACGTTGGAGGAACTCGCGCGGCTCGAGGCGTGGGGCGAACTCGATGCCGTCGTGGCCGCCTACGGGCGTCACCGGGCCAAGGCGCCGTGGACGCTCGGCCCGGTGCTCCGCTACCTCGAGGCGCACCCGGCTGCGCGGGCCCGGACCGTGCGCGATCGGCTTCAAGCCGAGTTGCTCGAAGCCGCCCCGAAGCGGCCGGCGCCGAAGTCGCCCGCACCCGGGAAGTAGGCGCGCGCTACACGGGTACGCTCGTGCGTCGCCACGCCCGCGGCGTCATGCCGGCCCAGCGCTGGAACGCCCGTGTGAAGTGACCCGGTGCCGAGTAGCCCAGTTGCCGCGCGACGTCCATGATCCGCAGGGTCCGATCGCGCAGGAGCGTACGCGCCAGGTCGAAGCGGATGGCCGCGATGACCTCGCTGTAGCTGCACCCCTGGGCGGTGAGGCGACGCTGCAACGTGCGCACGCTCGTGCCCGCCAACTCGGCACCGACCTTCACGTCCGGATAGCCCTGCAGGACGTAGGGCGTGAGGGCCGCCTTGAGCGAGCCCATGAAGTCGCCCACCGGCATGCTGGCGGCACTCCAGGCCGGCTCGCTGTCCACGGCCTGCCGGGGGGCCACGGTCGCCGCACCGAGCAGGACGCGCGGGATGGCGATGGCCGTGGCCTCACGATCGCGCACGACGGTCGCACCGGCCAGCAGGTCGCAGCGCTCCACTCCCGGCGTCTGCGCCGTCTGCAGATGCACGCGCTGCGGACGCCAGTCCGGCTGCACCAGGCGGATGAGCTGGATCATGGAAGCGACGACGTACTGCTCGATCTCCCAGGCGCCGACGCGCACGCCGCCCAGCCCGCGACGGCAGAACCAGATGTCTTCGCCATCGTCCATGAGCCAGAAGGCGGCGATCGTGCTGTGGCCACGGATCTCGGTGACGAAGGTGCGCAGGACCTCCTCCAGGGTGCGTGCGCTGGCGACGCGGCGACCGATGCGTCCGGCGGCCTCCACGCGGTTGGCCTGCGCGATGCGGAAGCCCAGATCCGCGATGCCATGTTCCTCGGCGATCGTGCCGAGCAGCGTGTAGAGCGGCAGCGCGGGAATCAGCATGTCGGGGTGGCCCAGGGCGGCGGCCGGGATGTGGGCGCGGGCCAGGCTCTCGGCCACGGGCAGGTCCAGTTCGCCGAGGCCCTGGACGAAGGGAACCAACTGGCTGGCGCGGATGAGCGGGATCGACTGCATGGGGGGCTCCTCGTGGGGGGACTGCCCTGGGGCCATCGCATCGGGCGTGCCGCACGCGCCGGAAATCGGCGGAACGCCCATTTCATGCCGTCTCGCGCCCGCGACGGCACGCCGGGGCCGGTTCGGGGCCGCCGGATCTCGTGGCGGTCCGCGAGACTTCGTCGGACGCGCCACGGGCTGTCCGGCGCGGCTCCGCCTGGGTAGGCTCGCGGGCATGCGCGTGGGGGAGTTCGAGTTCGTGCCGTTCGTCTTGGGCCTGCCGCGCTTCGTGGCGCCCTGGGCGGCGCGCTCGCCCGTGGCCGGCACCCGCCTGCTCGATGTGCTGGCCCCGGAGCAGGCGACGTTCTTCCAGCTGCTCACGCAGGGCAATGCGTTGGCGTACGGCGAGCACGCCATGCCCGCCTGGGTGCAACTGGACTGCGTGACCCTGCCCTCGGCCATGATCGGCTTCGCGCTGCGGGCCGCGGACGTTCCGGCCGACCTGCGGGCGCGCTTCGGGTCGGCGCTCGAGGGCTACGAGGGACTCGTTCCCGTGGCCGAGTTCGGTGGCGTCTGCACCCCGGAGTCCGGCACGATCGTGGGCTTCTCGCTCTTCAGCTTGCTGGCGGGGCTACGTCTGGGCGTGCGTGCCAAGGCCCTGGCGCTGGCCTGCATGGGGGCCACGGCCCAGATCGGCATCACCCGCCGGGCTGGTCCCGTGCGTCGCGCCCACGAGGTGTTCGGGCCGCTGCGGGTCCTGGCCGATCAGCCCGCGGTGCATCCCTCGGCCGCGGACACGCTCGTCTACGAGCTGACGGTGCCGCCCACGGCGGTTCTCGAGGTCCTCGTGCGGACGGGAGCGCAACCGGCCCTCGACGCGTAGAATCCTCGGCATGAAGCCTCAAGAACGCGGAATCCTCATCGGCCTGGCGCTGGCCCTGGTCGTCGCCTTGCTCTTCGTCGTGCTGCGGACCTCGGGCGAGGAGTCCGACGAGGGCGCGATCGATGACCGCCGCCTGCCCCCCGCGACCCCCCTGCGCAGCTTCAAGACCGAGGGGGGCGTCGAGGTCCTCGTGATCGAGGAGGGCCGCGGCGAGGAGCGCCAGAAGGGCGAGGCGATGGACATCGCCTTCGTCGGCTACATCGCGGCCAGCGGTGCCCGCTTCCAGCAGAACATCAAGCTGGGCTGGGTCCTCGAGGATGGCGGCGTCATCCAGGGTTGGATCGAGGGGCTGGCCGGGATGAAGCGCCTGGAGCGACGGCGGCTGCGGATCCCCCCCGAGCTCGGCTACGGGGCCATGCGCCAGGGCAACATCATGCCCAACAGCGCGCTCGTCTTCGACGTCCAGTGGGCCGTGCTCGACTCGCACGATCTGGCCGAGGGCAGTGGCGACGAGGCGAAGGCAGGCGACACCGTCACCGTCTTCTACAAGGGCATGCTGGAGAACGGCGACGTCTTCGACACCAACGTCGGTGGTGACTCGATCAGCTTCCCGCTGCGCAAGGGCTCGCTCATCGACGGCTGGGTGCTCGGGGTGCCGGGCATGCGCGTGGGCGGCAAGCGCCGGCTGTGGGTGCCCTGGCATCTGGCCTACGACAGCCGGGCGCGCCCCGGCCGACCGGGCATGGCCAGCATCAAGCCGTACTCGAACCTCGTATTCGAGATCGAGCTGATGGGGGTCAAGTAGCCATCGACGCGTACCTCGGGCTGGACCTCGGGACCTCGTCCCTCAAGGCGCTGCTGGTCAACGAGGCGGGGCACACCCTCGCGGCGGCCAGCGAGCCGCTCGTGCTCGTGGCCGAGCGCCCGCTGCAGGCCGAGCAGGACGCGGACGCCTGGTGGCGGGCGTGTGTGGCGGCGATCCGGCATGTGCTCGCGGCGGCGCCCGGGGCCCGCGTGCGCGCCGTCGGGCTGACCGGCCAGAAGCACGCATTCCTGCCCCTGGACGAGCAGCACCGGCCGCTGCGGTCGGCGGTCTTGTGGGCCGACGGGCGCGCCACCGACGAGTGTGACGAGGTACGCGCCGTGTTCCCGGCCGTCGCGCGGCGCACAGGGGCCCTGCCCTTGCCCGGCTTCTTCGTGCCCAAGTGGCTGCGGTACCAGCGACGCGAGGCCGAGCTCGCCGCGCGGACGGCCCGCCTGTGCGGCGCCAAGGATTGGCTGCGGCTCAAGCTCACCGGCGCGTTCGCGACAGACCGGACCGAGGCCTCCTCGAGTCAGGCGTACGACTTCCGGACCAACTCCTGGGCGGAGAGCCTGCTCACGCTCTGGGACCTCCGGCGCGATCAACTCCCCCCCGTGCGGCGCTCGACCAGCGAGGCGGGCCGCGTCCACGCCGAGGCGGCCACGGCGACGGGGCTGCCGGTCGACACGCCTGTCGTGGCTGGCGCCGGCGACAACGAGGCGGCCGCGGTCGGGTGCGGCGCGCTCGGCGACGGGCGCGTGGCGGTCATCCTCGGGACCTCCGCCACGGTGATCGCATGGAGCAAGCTCAAGGCCGGCGCCGGCGGGTT
>JARGNS010000363.1 GCA_029213105.1 Planctomycetota bacterium | reverse complement strand
GCACGGTCGATCCGGCGGCAGGCGCGCAGCCTGTCGAGCGCGGACTCCACGGCCCCGTAGCGACCCGCGCGGCGATCGGCTTCGACCGCGGCGAAGGCGGCCGGGGCCCGGGGCGCGATGCGTACGCGCCCCAGGTAGGCCTGGAGGACGCGGTCCGTGAGGCGCTCGAGTTGCCCGCGCCACAGGATGCGCCCCTCCGGTCCCACGAGCACACCCTGCGGGTAGTTCGTGATGCTGTAGACGCGCAGGGTGTCCATGGGGGCACGCGCCAGCGGGTGGCGCACGCCGTGGCGGCGCGCGAAGGCAGTGATCTTCGACGGGGTGTCGGGGCTCAACCCGAGCAACGTCAGACCCCGGGAGCCGAAGCGGGCGTGGAGTTCGTTCATGCGCGGCACCGCGCGCTGGCAGTGGGGGCAGTCGGTGCCGAAGAACTCCAGCAGGACCATGCGGCCGCGCAGCGCCTCGAGCAGGACGGGCGCGTTGCCCGCCGTAGCCCGGGCGTCGATCTCGGGTGCCCACATGCCCCGCGTGGCCGCCGCCTCGGCGGTGGCGAGGGGCGCCAGCAGCAAGGCCACGCAGGCGAAGGCCGGCACGAACTGACGGGCATGTGCGATCACCATGAGAGCCACTCCGGCTTGAAGACGAGGGCGAGTCCGAGGGCGATCATCACCACGCCGCTCAAGAGCTTGAGCCAGCGGCCGCTCGCCTCCTGGAGGCGCTTGCGCGACAGGGTGAAGATCGCGATGGTCAGCATGAGCATGTCGTCGAGCATGTAGAAGACCTGATACATGCCGATGTATCCGTAGTACTGCCAGCGCGGGAGCTCGTGCTGGGCGAGCACGTTCGTGTAGATGGCCGGGAGTCCTGCGGTACACAGCAACTCGACGAGGTTCACCATGAACGCGAGCACGATCACGGTGACGATGGCGCCCGCCAGGTTCTCTGCCTTCAGGATGCGATTCACGCGGGCGTAGATGCCCGGCTTGGCGGACTCCGGGATGCTGAAGGAGAGGCCCTTGTGGAAGGCGAAGAAGTCCTTCGCGTGCACGCTGCCCACGAAGATCGCCACGCAGCCCAGGACGACCTGGATGGCGCGTGCCTTGCCGATCACGTCGAAGAACGTGAACCAGGCCGCCATGAACGCGAAGTAGACGACGCCCGAGACCAGCACGAACGTGCCGGCGATCGCGAACATGCGCTTGCGGCTCTTGAGGTGCACGAGCAGCGACAGCAGAAAGAGCAGCACCCACATGGCACACGGGTTGAAACCGTCGATCAGCCCCAGCACGATCGTGAACAGGGGCAGGCCCAGGTCGCGTGGCTTGACCGCGCCGAAGAACGGCAGGTCGATGGTCTGGTCCCGCGCGTCCTCGCAGGGGGCTTGGGTCTCGCCGGCCTCCTTCGTGAGGTCGATGACGCAGCCCTTCCCCGCGACCGTGCCGTCGGCCACCGCCACGTCGTCCAGGACGTCCTCGATCAGGCGCCCCGTCGTGGCCGCGCTCGTCCAGCCGACGATGAGCTTGCCGCGCACGAGGAACGCCGGTGTGGAGGCGGCCTTGACGCCGCCGCGGGTGACGAGGTCCTCGAAGCGTGCGCGGGCGGCCTTGTCGTCCAGCGGGTAGCGCGACACGACGATCAGCTCGGGGCGCTCCTCCTGCAGGCCCGCCAGGTGCGCGGCCGCTTCTTCGCAGTGGCGGCAGTCGTGGTTCGTGAAGAACTCGATGTCGGGCGGCAGCTCGTCGCCCTCCTCGGCGCGGGCCTGGGGCAGGCCGAGCCAGCTGGCTGCGAGGAGAGCCAGGATGAGCGCGAGGGGGGGGCGGAGCATGGTCGACAGCATGCAAAGCCCGGTCCTCGCGGCGGTCCCGTTCGCTGCGCCCGAGACGGCCGATCGGGTCATCCTGCGCGTGCGGTGCGCAACCATGCGCAGGGCTCAGGCGTCGTCGCGGCCGCGCAGGTAGATCAGCCAGTACACGGCACCGACGAGCACGGAGCCGCCGAGGATGTTCCCGATCGTCACGGGCAGCAGGTTGTTCATCAGGAAGCGGCCCCAGGTGAGCCCCTCCGAGGCCTGCCCCATGGCATCGGCGATGAAGAGGCCCGCCGGCACGAAGTACATGTTCGCCACGCTGTGCTCGAAGCCGCACGCCACGAAGGCCGTGATCGGGAAGAGGATCGCGAGCACCTTGTCCGTCGTGGTGCGCGCCGAGAAGCAGAGCCACACCGCCAGGCAGACCAGGGCATTGCAGAGCATGCCGAGGGCGACGGCTTGGACGAAGCCGAGGTTGCACTTGTGGGTTGCGATGGCGATCGCACGCTCGCCGACGGCACCCATGGCCTGTGTGTGCTGTTTCGTGAGGAGCATGATCCCCACCGTGGCCAGGGCGCCCACGAAGTTGCCCACGTACACGATCGCCCAGTTGCGGAGCAACGCCCCCGTGCTGACCTTGCCGCGGGCCCAGGCCATGACGATCAGGTTGTTGCCGGTGAACAACTCCGCGCCCGCCACGACGACGAGGATCAGGCCCAGGCAGAAGGCCAGGCCTCCGACGAGGCGCGGCAGGCCGAGCCAGCCTCCGATGCCTGCGCCCGTCGTGACCGTCGTGAAGAAGATCGCCCCGAGGGCGATGAACGCGCCTGCGAGAACGGCGAGTAGGGCGAGCGGCAAGGTGGGCAGCCCCGCCTTCGCAACACCGATCCGTTCGGCCTTGGCGGCCATGGCGGGCGGGAGCAGGGCGTCGAAGTGCTCGTGCGGGTCATCGGCCATGGGTCGAGCATCCTCCCGCGGCGCGGCGTTTTCACGCACTTTCCGCTCCCCGCGCGTCACTCCATCAGGAGGCGCGGCAGCCAGACGTCGAGCAGCTCCGCCGGGCGTCCATGCGCCTCGGCCCAGTCCGTGATGCCGTCGAAGCGCACGTGCATCAGCGCGGCGGTGGGGAAGCGGTGATACACGGAGGTCAGCACGCCCGTGAGCACCTCGAGGCCGGGGTTGTGTCCGACGAGGAGGAGTCGGTCGACGTGGCTGTCGACCGTCCCCACGACCTCCATGATCGTGGAGGGGGAGGCGTGATAGAGCGCCTCGCGCAGCTCGATCGTTCCCTCGTAGCCAGCGGCCTCGGCGGCACGCTCCGCCGTCCGGCGTGCGCGCACGGCGGTCGACGAGAGGATGTGGTCGGGCACGAGGCCCTCCTCGGCGAGCAGGCGGCCCATGCGCTTGGACGCCTTGCGTCCGCGCTTGTTGAGCGGACGCTCGTGGTCGGGGAGCCCGTCCTCTTCCCAGCTGGACTTGGCGTGGCGCAGGATGAGGAGCTCCTTCATCGGTCGTCCCCGTCCGTGGCCACCGCGCGCTCCAGGCGTTCCACGTTGGCGGTCAGCACATCCAGGAAGTCGCCCTCGGCCGGTGCGTTGGCGCACGGATCGAACACGACGCTCTTCAGCCCGAGTTGCTGGAGGCGTGCGACAGCCTCCGGCGCAGGCTGGGCCTCCCAGAGGAAGACGCTGGCCGGGGCGCGCGCGAGCTTGGCTTCCAGCGCGGCCCAGGCCTCCGGCTCCGGGATCGCACCGGCCGCCCAGCGCATCGCGCGGAGATCAAGACCGTAGCGGCGGGCCAGATAGCCATAGACCGGGTGACTCGCCACCATCGCGGGGGCCTTGGCGCCGACGGCGCGCAGTCGCGCGTCGAGCGCGGCCAGCTCCGTGCGCAGTGCCTCGAAGGCCGCGGTCGCGGCCGTCTCGGCTTCCGGGCGCCGGGCGAGGATCGCCCGCAGGATCTCGGCGGCTTGTTGGGTGGCCTGATCGAGATCGAGCCAGGTCGTGTAGGCCACACCCCCGTGGGAGTGGTCGCCCTCCGGGCCATGGCTGTGCGTCACGGCGCGGGTCTCGAGGTACTGGTCGGCGAAGCCGGCCGAGGTGTCGATCAAGGCGCGCCGCGGCAGCGTCGCGCGTGCGACCCACTTGGCATAGCGCGCGCCGTTGAGCAGGATCAGATCGGCTTCCTGGTAGACGGCGATCTGGGCCTCGGTGGGGCGCCAGAACGCAGGGTCCACGCCCCGGGGCGCCGGGAAGCCCACCACGACGGCGTCGCCGCCGATGCGCTGCGCCATGGCCGCCAGCGGGTGGTTGACCGCCTGGACCCGAAGCGGCCCGTCGTAGGCCGCAGGCGCGGGGGGCTGCGACTTGCCGCAGCCGGCCAGCGCAAGCAGCGCCGCGAGAGGAAGCAGCGCCGCGAGAGGAAGCAGGAGACTCGAGGGGAAGACGGTTCGTAGGGTCATCGGTCGTGCTTTCGCGGTCAGCGAATGGCCGACTCTACCAACGTGTCGGCCCAGAGGCCGGTCAAGGCACGCAGGATCCCTGCCAGCACGAGGC
>JARGNS010000362.1 GCA_029213105.1 Planctomycetota bacterium | reverse complement strand
GCCTCGTTCACCGGCGAGGTCGACATCCGCCTCTTCATCGAGTACGCCGACGCGGTGGGCACCGAGACGGAGTACGCCAACACGTTCTCGACCTCCCAGTCCGACACCTCGACGACCGGCGGCTCCACGAGCGTGGCCGTCACCAAGGCTGCGACCGCCGGTGGCAAGGGCTTCTTCATGGACGTCCAGATGGGCGCCGCGACGGGGGGCAAGGCCGGCGCCGCGAAGGTCCTCGCGGGCCCCGTGCTCGAGTCGGGCCGCCAGGGGGCGTGCGACCTTGCGGCCGGCAAGAAGACCAACGTCGGGCCCATCAAGTTCGGCCTCGACAGCTTCGGCGCCATCGGAGGCGCCGTGGCGTCGCTGAGCGGCGACTCCAAGAAGTGGCTGGGCAAGGCCTCCCCGACCGAGACCCTCTGCGCCCCGGCCACGCCGGAGACCACGACCACCACGACGCAGTCGTTCTCCAACAGCTCGACGACCGCAGCCGAGCAGAGCTACTCCGAGATCCTGCGCGAGAGCCGCGAGCGCACCGAGACCGCCTCGCGCGGCACCGTGAAGGTCGGCGCCCGCTTCCGCAACACGGGGCCGAGCACCTTCTCGCTCGACGACATCTTCGTCACGATGCTGCAGTGGCAGCAGTCGCCGGACCCGCGCACGGTGGAGACCGACCTGGCCAATGGCCTGGTCGGGGCGGGCACGTTCCGCACCCTGGCCACCCTGCGCCGCTCGCCGCCCGCGCCCGGCGCACCGGCGCTGGGTCCGCTGACGCTCTCGCCCGGCGAGGTGTCGCCGGTGATCGAGCTGGCCGCCATCGACGTCAACCCGGACGTGATCAAGGGCTTCCTCCAGCGCCCGAACTCGATCATCTACGAGCCCTTCGGCGCGTCGCTGCAGAACGTCGACGGCATCGACTTCAAGTTCCTCACCGAGCAGACCATCGGCCGCACGGCCTCGATCGTGATCGACTACGGCGATGGCCGCGTCGTGCAGCGCCAGATCGCAACGAACGTCAACCGTCACCCGGCCAGCACCGATCCGAGCGCGCCGGCGGAAGGCGAGCTCGCCGGCATCACGCTGGGCGAAGCGCTCGACCTCTTGGGCATCAGCTTCGAGACCGAGCCGGCGCGTCCGGCCCCGGGTGACGACACCGTCGACGTGCGCGTCCTGACGGCCCTCGGCGGCCTCGAGAACAACTACCTGCTCGATACCTCCAGGATGGCGCCCAACTTCGACGATGGCACGCCGGGCTCGCCGAACGAGTTCTGGGTGCTCTACCCCTCGCGCGAGGCACAGATCGATCCCACCGTCGACTTCGACGAGATCATCGTGCGGAACGGCGATCAGATCCGCCTGGTCTGGACGCAGGATCTCGATGGCGACGGCCTCTACAGCTCGGAGGAGCAGCTGCTCGGCACGAGCGAGAGCACGGCCGACGTGCTGCCCCAGGCACCCGTGCCCGACGGCAAGCCCGATGGCTGGGACACCGACCTCGACGGCCTGACGGACTTCGTCGAGGCCAAGCTGGGCTGGCCTGTCGAGATCCTGACCCCGGCTGGCATCGCCTACGACGCGCTGCCCGCGAATGACCCGGGCCGCGAGGAGCTGCGTCCGGACAGCTACCGCGTCTTCTCCAACCCGCTGCGTCCGGACCTCGACGGGGACGGCTTGACGGACGCGCAGGAGAAGCTCGCCGGCACCGACCCGAACAACCCGGATACCGACGATGACGGCATTCCGGATGCACAGGACGGCTACCTCGACGGCGGCTCCTTCGTCAGCTTGGCGCTGGCTCCGGCGGGGCGTCTCTACGTCAAGCCCGGCAGCGCCGGCACGGCGGGCGAGTCGTGGGACGATGCGTTCAGCACGCTGGCCGAGGCGCTTGCCGCGGCAGCCACGCGCAACGATCGCAGCTCGGCGGACATCACCGACGACGTAAGCCAGATCTGGGTGGCCGCGGGCACCTACGCCGAAACCGGCCTCGCGCTCACCGACGGCGTCAGCCTCTACGGCGGCTTCGCCGGCTTCGAGACCAAGATCGGCCAGCGCAGCCCCGACCCGCTGACGAATGGCTGCATCATCGATGGCGTCGGTACGACTGCCAGCATCTTGAAGTGCGGTGCCGTCTCGGCGATCACGCTGGTGGACGGCTTCTCGATCGTGAACGGCACGGCCGAGAAGGGGGGCGCACTCGAGAACCTGGGTGGTTCGCCGACCTTGCGCAACCTGAACTTCGAGGGCCACACGGCCACGGGCACGGGCAACGTGGGCCGTGGTGGCGCGGTCTACTCCGAGGGTGGCTATCCGCGCTTCGAGTCCTGCCGCTTCGAGGGCAACATGGCCGACTTCGGCGGTGGCGCGGTCTACGCCTCCGGTGGGGTGTTCGAGTCCTGTGAGTTCAGCAGCAACACGACCAACGGCACCACCTCGACCCCCACGGGCGCGTCCTCGAACCTCCTGCTGGGCGGCGGCGCCATCAGCTTGTGGGGCAACGGCGACGCCACGCGGCCGTACGACCTGGAGGTGCGCGGCTGCCTCTTCACCGGCAATGACGCGACCGTGAGTCTGGCTCGTGGGGGTGCGATCCATGTGATCCACGTGGACAAGGACCTCGCCACGCAGAAGAACAGCATGACGGGACCGCACATCCGCATCGAGGGTTGCGACTTCGACGGCAACAAGGCCGGCAAGGGCGGCGGCGCGCTGAGCCTGCTGTCCAACGAGGTCGTGTGCGAGGTCATCAACTCGCGCTTCTTCGAGAACGAGGCCAGCGAGGCGTCGGCCATCGCCGCGCAAGGCGAGGACAACGATCTGACCGGCGAGTTGCTGTTGGTGAACTGCTCGCTGGCGCTCAACGACAGCACGGGCTCGACGACGGAGGGCTTTGCCGCAGTGGACCTGCGCAAGATCACCTCGGCGGCGGTCGAGAACTGCGTCTTGGCGCAGAACACGAACGCCGAGACGGATGCGGCCCGCGGCAGTGACCTCTGGCTGCTCGCGGACCACGTGCTGCGCCGGACCATCGCCGTGCGCACGCGCTTGGACGACGGCTTCGGCAACGCGCCCTTCCCGACCACGCCGGGCAACTACAACTGGTTCGAGCTGGGGCTGGACTCCATGGCCATGGCGGATGCGGACGGCCCTGCCGCCGGCTTCGTGGACGTGCTTGTGGGCAACCTGCGCCTGGTGGCGGCCTCCGTGGGCATCGACGGAGGCAGCAACTTCGTCGACACCAACCTCACGCTGGGCGGTACCCAGCTGCTTGGACCGTTTGACTTCGCGGGTGCGACCCGCATCGTCGATGGCGACGGCAACGGCACCGCCGTCGTGGACATGGGCGCCTACGAGTACAAGCCCTAGCTACCCAGGCGTCTGCAAGGGCCCTCGCTCAGGCGAGGGCCTCCATCTGCTCGACCGCGTGAGCGAGCTCACCCAGCAGCCCTGCAGGTACGCCCAGGCCCCCAAGCGTCTGAAGCAGCGCGCGGTAGTACCAGAGCGACCCGTCGCACTTGCCCCGGAAGTGGTTCCAGAACGCAGTCTTGGCCGCGTCGTCCTCGCAGGCACGCAGGTCGGCCACGATGCGGCGGCTGTTGTGCAGCTTGTCGGCGCAGGAGACCAGCGCCGTGTCGGCGTCCTTCTTGGCCAAGCGCTCGAGGTAGGCCTCCTTGCGCTCCTGCCAGGGGCCCTTCTCCTGGTGGTCTTCGGTATCCGAGCAGTCCCGGACGATGACCGCCACGCGCTCACCGAAGCGCGCTTCGATCTCCTCGTAGGTGGTGGTGGTGTCCTCGAGCACGTCGTGGAGCAGCGCGGCGATGGCCTGCTCCTCGTCGGCGCCGTACTCCAGTGCGATGCCTGCGACCTGCATGGGGTGCAGGATGTAGGGCGCGCCGGTCGTCTTGACGGTCTGGCCGGCGTGCTGCTGCGTGGCGTAGACGAGCGCGTCTTCGAAGCGTTCGCTGAGTGTGTTGGCTTGGGGTGCTGTCATGTTCGGTTCATCCCTCCCGCCCAGTGTGCCGGCAACGTGCCGACGTGCATCCCCCAAGGCGAGGCGGGCGGGACCCGCCATGGGTTGGTTGGTGGAGGTCTTCCTCCGGCCGGCAGCCAAGAACGCGCGAACTCGCGCAGGCGGCCGGGTGGGTCAGGGGAGCCAGGGGCTCTCGCTGACGGGCCTATTGTAGCCCGAGGGGGGGACGGTGGGCATTGGGCATGCTGTTGGAGGTATGAGCCATGCCCCGGCCTCTAGAAGGCTAGGTGCGAGCCCCTCCATCGTGGAAGAAGCGTGCGATGACCTGCCTCAGATCCAGCGTCCGATCGGGTAGGCAAGGCATGGCCCCGAGGATCCAGCTGTCGGATCGATCTGAGTCTTCCTTCAT
>JARGNS010000361.1:4025-4385 GCA_029213105.1 Planctomycetota bacterium | reverse complement strand
GTGGGACCCACCCCCGCTCGGCGTGGGTGGGCGGGCGAGCGCCCCCAGCCCAACGCCCTAGGAACGGTAGGCGGAGGGGTCGGGGTGCAACGGCCTGTTGAGCCAGAGCGGTCGCCGCAGGCCGTCGACCGGGCCCGGCTTCGCCAGCTTCAACCACTCGGCGTAGACCTCGCGCGACTTCGCCGTGTCGACGAACACGTCGCCGTAGCGATCCGATGCCTGCGCCTTCTCCACGCGCACCGCCTGGTGCCAGCAGTGCATCCCGCTCACCGGGTCCGGCTGCACCGGGAAGGTCAGGTTCTGGTTGACGCCGCCGTCGGTCCACCAGATTCGTTTTGAGTCCGGATCTTTTCCTTCAAA
>JARGNS010000361.1:0-4015 GCA_029213105.1 Planctomycetota bacterium | reverse complement strand
ACTCTTGAAGGGCTTCACGCCCTGCTTCTGGCGGAAGAGGAACGTCTTGCCGTCGCGCACGATGTCCACGAGGCTCGAAGCCTGCTGCTGCCCGCCGATGGTCGGCTGCAGGCGCCAGCGCCCGACGTGATGCGAGCACGCGACCACACCCGGATGGATGCCCTCCGTCACCCACGCCCGCGGGATGAAGTACCCGATGCGGGTGCTCACGCGCACGAGGTCGCCGTCCTCCACGCCCAGGCGCTGCGCGTCCTGCGGGTGCAACCAGAGCGGATTGGTATGGCTGATCTCCTGCAGCCACTTCGCATTGCCCGAACGCGTGTGGATCAGCGTCGGCAGCCGGAACGTCGGCACGAGGGCCATCTCGCCACCGGCCGCATCCAGGTTGCGCCAGTGCACCTGCGAGCGCACGTACCCCGGCAGCGACTGGTCGCCATGGCCCCACGCCTTCAGCGTGGGTGAGTGCAACTCGAGCTTGCCGCTCGGCGTCTTGAAGCCCTCTTGCTCGTAGCGCTCCTGCCCCTTGTAGGGCACGGCGAAGGCGCCGTAGCGGCGCATGTAATCAAGGGGCGAGAGGCCCTCGGCCTCCGCGGCCTCGGGCAAGCCGGGCACGCTGTTGTCGAACATGTCCCCGAAGTACTCGTCGACGGTGACCGGGGTTCCGGGGTTCTTCTTCGACTCGTACCAACGCCGGATGCCGCGGGATCCGTCGGGGTCGATCTGCCAGGTCAGGGCCATCCAGAACTCGGACTCCTCCCAGACCTGCCCGGGATTGGCCTCGTGGGTCTTCTCGACCTCGGCACCCTCGCGCCGCATGAACTCCCGCAGCACGGGCTGGCGGAAGCCGATCCAGGTGCCCGCATGGGTCTCCTGGCTCATCACGTCATGGCGCTCCGGGCCGAGGCCCATCGGCAGGACGTAGTCGGCCCACTGGGCGCTCTCCGACCAGATGGGCGTGAGAGCCACATGGCAGCCGATCTTGGACTCGTCCTCGAGCATCTCGATCCACGTGCACCCGTCCGGGTTCGTCCAGACCGGGTTGTAGACCCGCGTGAAGTAGGTATCGATGCGCTTGCCCTGCGACTCCATCAGGTGGGGCAGCAGGAAGCTCATCTCGTAGTGCGCCAGCGGCCACTCCGACGGCCAGATCAGCTCGTTCCAACGCGTGATGGGCGGCGGGTTCTCGCTCGGCTTGGGCACGAACTTGTCCCACGAGTTGGGGTTGAGCCCGCCGGGCCGACCGTAGCTGCCCGTGAGCACGTGCAGCAGCATCAGCGCGCGCATGATCTGCCAGCCGCCGAGGTTCCCGCTGGCCGCGCTGCGCCACAGATGGCTGGCAAAGCGGCCCTCCGCCATGGCGATCTCGTCGGCGAGCACGCCGACGTAGGTGGGCGCGATCTTGCACTCCTCGGCAACGAACTCCGGCGTGTACGACGCATACTGCGCGGTCAGGACCTCGAGGAAGCGCTCGTAGGTACCGTCGCCCTCGGGGTCGTACTCGGCCAGGTACTCCGCCCAGTTCGTCAGGCGCTGCACGTAGTCGTGATCGATGCGACGCGTGCTCAAGAGCTCATGCGCGATGCCCAGCAAGAGCGCGGCCTCGCTGCCCGGCCAGGGGGAGACCCAATGATCGGCGCGGGAGGCGGTATTGCTCAGGCGGGTATCGAGCACCGCCATGCGCGCGCCACCCTCACGCGCTTCGACGATGCGCTGGGCGTGCGGATTGAAGTAGTGGCCGGTCTCGAGGTGCGCCGAGATCAGCAAGATGAACTTGGTCTGGCTGTAGTCCGGCGAGGGCCGGTCCGCGCCACACCAGAGGGCCATGCCCGTACGCGCGGCGGCACTGCACACGTTGGTGTGGCTGTTGTGGCCGTCAACACCCCACGCACTCAGCATGCGCGGGATGAAGTGATCCTCACCGGGACGCCCCACGTGGTACATGATCTCGTCGTGCCGGTCTTCGTCGAGGGCCTTGCGGATACGACCGCCGATGTCGGCCAGCGCCTCCTCCCAGGAGACGGGCTCGAACTGGCCGCTGCCGCGCGGACCGGAGCGCTTCAGCGGGGTGAGGATGCGCTCCTCGTCGTTGATCTGGTTGATGGTCGCGGGGCCCTTGGCGCACGTGCGCCCACGGCTGCCGGGATGGGCCGGGTTGCCCTCGAAGCGCCGCACTTCGCCCTTGTCCTTGTCGACGTAGGCGAGCAGGCCGCAGCCGGACTCGCAGTTGAAGCAGATCGTGGGCACGAGCCGGTAGTTGCGCGGGGTGCGCTCCGGCCAGGTGCTCGCGTCCAGCTCGGTCCAGTCGTCCCAGCGGTCGACCGGCGGTGCGATCTGCAACTCCCAGGGCGAGTCGCGCAGCGTCGGGTTGGCTTCGTCGGTCACGATGTCCCCTTGGGGAGAGTCTCAGCTGATGGGCACGGCCTGGCCGGCACGCACGAACACGTCTTCCTCGGACCAGAGCCCGATGAGGGCGAGAACGGCTGCCGTCGTCCAGAGCGGACCCGGCTGGCCCCACACGAGCAGGATGGCCGGCAGGAGTACGCCGCCGAACAGGCCCACCCAGAGGTGGCGGCGTGCGTAGGGGCCCTTCGACATGACGGCCAGGGCGCGGCGGAACTCGGCCTCACGCCGCTTCGGAATGTAGGCATGCCCCTTCAGCCAGGTGAAGAGCAGATGCGCGGCAAGGAAGCCGAGCAACCAGACCTTCAGCGTCGCCTGCGCGTCCGCGCCGAGGTCGAGCCAGGAGGCCATCAAGAGCATGGCCGCCGTGCCGGCCACGATCGCGTGGGCGAAGAGGTGCCCGGTGAGCAACTCCCACGTCCAGAGCACGCGTCCCTTGGCCTGCCGGAAGAGCCAGGCCGTGTACACGGCGGAGAGGCCCGCGGCGAGGCCGGTGAGCACGGCGAGCAACGAGCGCAAGCCGGACCCTGGCAACCAGTCGTATGCACACATGGCGATCCACGCGAGGAGCAAGGCGGCATACGCGGTCAGGATGATCCCGCCCTTCACGAGCCACGACGTCCAGTTGGGTCGCAGCAACATGAGGAGGAACCGCTCGGGACGCTTGAGATCGGCCACGAGCAACACGAGCGTCGCGAGCAGGAACGCCAGCGCGACGCTGCCTGCCAGCGCAGCGCTCTTCGCGGTGAGCCCACCGACCTGATCCCAGCTGCGGAACAGGACCGCCGAGGCTAGGAAGATCCCGCCTGCGAGCGACTTCGTGAAGAGGTACGCGGAGACGCGCCAGCCCCACATCGGCTGGCGCGGCACGTCGTAGGTCGTGCGCGCTTCCGCCTTGACCTGCATCGACTCCCACAGCTGCGTGTCCACCTGCGGGCTCTGCTTGACGTTCGACCAGATGTAGCCGCCGTCCACGGAGGTGCGCGCCGGGTCGATGCCGGCGGGATCGACTTCCTTGTAGAAGACGTTGGGCGATGTACCCGCCTCGGTCTTGCGTGCGGTCAGGTTGCCCGTGGCCCGCAGCTGCGAGACGCGGCTGTTCGGATCGTGGAAGTCACCGGGCACGATCGCCTCGGTCGGGCAGACCACGGCGCACGCCGGCGCTAGCCCCACCTCGGTGCGGTGGGCGCAGAAGTGGCACTTCTCCGCCGTACCGGATTCGTCATTGATGTAGAGCGCGTCGTAGGGGCACGCCTGCATGCAGCTCTTGCAGCCGATGCAGGCCGAGCTGTCGACATCGACGATGCCGTCGGCGCGCTTCTTCAGGGCGGTCGTCGGGCAGATCGTGACGCACGGTGCGGCGCTGCACTGGTTGCAGCGCAGCACGGCGAAGGACCGCCGCACGCTGGGGAAGGTCCCGCGCTCCGTGTACTTCACCCAGGTGCGGAAGCTGCCGACGGGGACCTGGTTCTCGCTCTTGCAGGCGACGGTGCAGGCGTGGCAGCCAATGCAGCGCGAGTGGTCGATGACGAAGCCGAGCTGCACGAACGAACCTCCGGCGCGGGATGGTAGCGCACCGGTACGCCCCCCCGCCACCGGAACCGATCGCAGTTCA
>JARGNS010000360.1 GCA_029213105.1 Planctomycetota bacterium | reverse complement strand
CGAGACGATCGTCGAGGAGCTCTCCGGCACCCTCTGCCGCTGCACGGGCTACCTCAAGATCTTCGAGGCCGTCGAGCTCGCCGCACAGCGTCTTCAGGAAAAGGGCCTGCAGGCGAAGGGAGGCCGCGATGAGTAGCCACGGCGCCGACCTCACCCCCGAACAGCAGGGCCTGCGCGACCAGCTCGCCGAGGGCTACAACCTCATCGGCAAGAGCCCCGTCAAGGTCGACGGCATGGCCAAGTCCATGGGCCAGACCCAGTTCGCCGACGACCTCTCGATGCCGCGCATGCTGCACTGCAAGCTGCTGCGCAGCCACATCGCCTACGCCAACATCGTCTCGATCGACACGAGCAAGGCCGAGGCCCTGCCCGGCGTCGTGAAGGTCATCACCGGCGAGTGCATGCCGACGCCGTTCGGCATCCTGCCCGTCAGCCAGGACGAGCACCCGCTCTGCATCGACAAGGTGCGCTTTGTGGGCGACCCCGTCGCCGCCGTGGCGGCCGTCACCGAGGAGATCGCCTTCGAGGCGATCCAGCTCATCGAGGTCGAGTACGAGAAGCTCGACCCCGTCTTCAGCCCCGCCAAGGCGATGGACAACAAGCAGGAGCCCCTGCACGACTACGGCGACGACGGCAACGTGCACAAGCGCGTGTCGATGGAGTTCGGCGACGTCGAGGCCGGCCTGGAGGAGGCCGACCTCGTCCTCGAGGACACGATGTTCTTCGAGGGCAACACGCACCTGCCGATGGAGCAGCACGCCAGCCTCGCGTTTCGCGAGGCCGACGGCCGCCTGACCATCAAGTCCTCCACGCAGACGCCGCACTACCTGCACAAGGCCATGAGCAAGGTGCTCGACATGCCGCCCTCGCGCGTGCGCGTCATCGCGCAGCCCAACGGCGGCGGTTTCGGCGGCAAGAGCGACCCCTTCAACCACGAGATGTGCGTGGCCAAGCTGGCGCTGCTCACCGGCCGTCCGGTGAAGGTCGCCCTGACGCGTGAGGAGGTCTTCTACTGCCACCGCGGCAGGCACCCCACGCTGATGAACATCAAGACGGGCTACAAGAAGGACGGCTCCATCACGGGCATGCACTTCCAGAGCCTGCTCGACGGGGGCGGCTACGGCTCCTACGGCGTGGCCAGCACCTACTACACGGGTGCCCTGCAGACGGTGACCTACAAGGTCCCCAAGTACCGCTTCGACGGCGTGCGCTGCTTCACCAACAAGCCGCCGTGTGGCCCCAAGCGCGGCCACGGCACGCCCCAGCCGCGCTTCGCCCTCGAGGTGCAGCTCGACAAGGCCGCCGTGGCCCTGGGCCTGGACCCGGCCGAGATGCGGCTCAAGCAGCTCCATCCCGCCGGCGGCATCACCGCCAACTGGCTGCAGGTCGGCTCGATGGGGCTCGGCCCGTGCATCGAGGCGGTCGTCGAGGCCAGCGGCTGGAAGGACAAGTGGCAGAACCTGCCCGAGGGCAAGGGCGTGGGCCTGGCCTGCTCGTCCTACATCTCCGGTGCGGGCCTGCCCATCTACTGGAACGCGATGCCGCACTCCGGCGTCACGGTGCAGCTCGACCGCGGCGGCGGCGTCGCCGTCTTCTGCGGCGAGACCGAGATCGGCCAGGGCTCGGACACGGTGCTCGCCATGTGCGTCGCCGAGGTGCTGGGCGTGGACCTCACGGACATCCGCCTCACGGTGGCCGACACGCACACCACCCCGGTGGACCTCGGCAGCTACTCCTCCCGCGTGACCATGATGATGGGCAACGCGGCCTTCCAGGCGGCGGAGCGCGCGCGCGAGGTCGTGGCGAAGGCTGTGGCCAAGCGTCTCGAGATCCCCTCGGTGCGCCTGCGCTTCGCCGACAACACCGTCTTCGACGTGCAGGACCCGGACAACGCGGTGCCCTTCGCCAAGGCGGTGCAGTGGGCCGAGGCCAAGTACGGCACGATTGCCGTCGCGGGCAGCTACACCCCGCCGGTCACGCCGGGCAAGTACCGCGGTGCGGGCGTCGGCCCCTCACCGGCCTACAGCTACTCGGCGGCCGTGGTGCAGGTCGACGTCGACCCGGAGACGGGCGTCGTCGATGTCGAGAAGATCTGGGTCGCCCACGACATCGGCCAGAGCATCAACGAGATGCTGGTGATCGGCCAGGTCGAGGGTGGTGTCTACATGGGCCTCGGCGAGGCGATCATGGAGGAGATGGCGTACCGGCCCAACCGGTTCGGCGTCCACAAGATCCCGTCCATGCTCGAGTACAAGAGCCCGACGACCCACGAGATGCCTCCGGTCGAGACGTTCATCATTCGCGACCCGGATCCGAACGGACCCTTCGGCGCGAAGGAGGTGGGCCAGGGCCCGCTGCTTCCGATGATGCCGGCCGTGGCCAACGCCGTGTTCGACGCGGTGGGGGTGCGCGTGGACGAGATCCCCGTCACGCCCGACAAGGTGCTCAAGGCGCTCCACGCCAAGGACAAGCGCTACGGCCCCAGCAAGTATCCCGACTTGAAGATCACGGACACGGTCCGCATCAAGACCCTCGAGGAAGGTGGCGACGGCACCGCGCCGCGCCCCGCGAAGAAGAAGAAAGAGGTGTCCTCATGATGCGTCTTCCGTCGTTTGGCTATCACGCGCCCAAGGACGTGGCCGAGGTAGCGAAGATCCTCGCCGGCGAGGGCCCCGACGCCATGATCGTGGCGGGCGGTACGGACCTCTACCCGAACATGAAGCGTCGCCACCAGACGCCGAAGACGCTGGTGTCGCTGCGTCATGTGGACGACCTGCGTGGCGTCTCCATGAACGGCAGCGTCAGCATCGGCTCCAACGAGACGCTGCGCAGTCTGGAGCAGAGTGGCGAACTGAAGGCGCGCCTGCCGGCGCTGCACACAGCGGTGGCGAGCATCAGCACGCCGCAGCTGCGCAACATGGGCACGATCGGCGGCAACGTCTGCCTGGACACGCGCTGCAACTACTACAACCAGAGCTGGGAGTGGCGTCGCGCGATCGACTTTTGCATGAAGTGCGACGGCGAGACCTGCTGGGTGGCGCCGTCGAGCAGCATCTGCTGGGCGGTGAACTCCAGCGACAGCGTGCCGGTGTTCATTGCCCTGGGCGCGACCTTCACCCTGGTGGGCCCCGAGGGCGAGCGTACGATCCCCGCGCTGGAGATGTTCGGCGAGGACGGCATCGAGTACCTGACCAAGCGCAAGGACGAGGTCCTGACGCGCATCGACATCCCGGACCAGGGCAGCGCGCAGAGCGTCTACCGCAAGGTGCGCCGCCGCGGCTCCTTCGACTTCCCCGTGGCGGCCGTGGCCGCGCGCGTGGACCTCGACGGCGACGAGGTGAAGGACGTCAGCATCATCCTGAATGCGGTGGGCCCCAAGCCGGTGGTATGCACCCAGGCGCAGGACGTGCTGCTGGGCAACAAGCTCACGGACGACCTGATCGAGGAGGCGGCCAAGCTGGCCGCCCGCGGCGCCAAGCCGCTCGACAACACCGACACCGTCAGCATGTGGCGCAAGAAGGTGGTCCAGGTCGAGGTGAAGAGGGCGTTGGTGGGGTTGAGGTGATTGATCGACGGGGGATTCAAAATCCCCCGCCCTTACGGGCTTGTGGGTTCGAGTCCCACCTCCGGCACCACGCATCTTCCGGGCTTCGGCCCGTTCTCTTCGCGCTGGCGGCTCGTACAGGCCGGAATGGGCAGCACGCACCACCGCGCACCACCGGACCGACGCGGACGCCACCGCAAGGCAGCGGAGTGGGCCTGGGAGTGGGCCAAGCCGGGGAGGTCGCCGGGACTCCTGGATGGAGCGATGCGTCGTCACTACCAGCGTCACCACGCGCACGGTCAATCACGATCTACCGTCCGGGGGGAGGCTCGGGGAGTTCCGGCAGTTCCGGCACCTCGATACGCGGCGGTAGTGGCGGGAAGAGCTTCTTCCCGCTGGGATTCACGCCGCTGATCTGGCTCAGAGCCCACGCCGCGCCATCCACCCCGCCCGCTGAGGCCCTCTCCAGAGCCGCCGTCGCGCGACGCGCCCTGCCCCCGAACTGCGCGAGGGACCATGTCGCCCAGCTCTGGACCCGCGAGTCGGGGTCGGCGAGCAACGTCGTCAACGCCGGGACGACCTGTTCATGAGCTGCAGGGGCCAGCTCGCCGAGTGAGTTGGCCGCCGACCACCGGATCTCCCACGAACTCTCGTCGAGGGCCTCGACCAGGGCGGCGACCGCAGTCCCCTGTGGCGGACGGAACGATCCGAGCGCACGTACTGCCGAGCGGCGTACGCGACCGTCGGCGTCCTTCAGGGCACGCAGCAACGCGGGAACTGCGACCGTCGGATCTCCGCCGCGGCCGGCAATGGAGTGAGACGTGGGTTGTCGAGCGCTGCGGAAC
>JARGNS010000359.1 GCA_029213105.1 Planctomycetota bacterium | reverse complement strand
AGCTGCTCACCTCGACCCGCGTGGCCGCGCGCGAGGCCTACGCGACGAACCTGATGGGCAATGTCTACGAGCAGCTCGGCGACCCCGAGCGCGCACGGGCGTTGTTCGAGGAAGCGCTCGACCTCTACGGCAAGGCCTCGAGCGTCGACAAGGCCGATGTCCTCGGCAACCTCGGCGGACTGCACTTCCATCTCGGCGACGACGAGGTCGCCCTGGACTACTACCGGCAGGCCCACGACCTGTTCGAGAAGCACGAAGACGCGCGCGGGATGGCCGGCGCGCTGTTCGGCATGGGACGCGTCCGCAAGCTGCAGGGGGGCTACAAGACGGCCCTCGAGATCTACGAACAGGCGCTGGACCTGCAGGACGACGACAGCGCGGCCGGCATGCGGACGCGCTGCGCGATGGCGGAGACCTACCTCGCCATGGGGCGCCCGGACGACGCACTCGCCCAGATCCATACGGCCCTCGAGGACACCGGGTCGGGCGCCATGCGGATGGAGCATGTCGAGCTGTTGGTCGTGCATGCACTCGCCAATCTGCGCAAGAAGCAGCCCCAGCAGGCGATCGAGAAGATCCGCCGTGCGCTGGACCTGTTGATGGAGGTCACCGCCGGGCTGGCCGATGAGCATGTCGTCGGGGTGCGTGAGCACCGGGGTTGGATCTTCGATGCCGGCGTCGCGGTGGCCCTGCGGACGGGACGGGTGGACCTCGCGGCCGAGTTCCTGGAGCACGGCCGTGCGGGTGCCCTGCTCGAGGCCCTCGGCGCGCGAGGGGCGCAGCGCGGGCTGTCGGCGGATCTGCGCGAGTCGGCCACGCTGGCGGCCCATCGCGTGGCCCGCGCGCACCGGGCCTACCAGGAAGCGCGCGCCGCACGGCGACGCGAGGACCTGCGCCGGGCCGACACGGAGCTGCGCGAGGCGCGCGCGGCACACCGGGCGCTGATGCAACGCCTCCAGCGCGCGTCCAAGCGCGCGGCGAGTGTCTTCCATCCCGTACCCGATTCGCTCGCCGACATCCGCGCCGCACTCGGGCCCCAGGATGTCCTGGTGCTGTACGCGCTGCTGCCGTTCCAGGCGCATGCCCTCGTCGTGACGAAGGCGGCGGGGGGGCGCGTGGTCTGGCTTGGCAACACCCCGGACATCCGGGCGGCCTGCGAGAGCCTGCAAGCCGGTAGCGCGGAGGGAGAAACCGGGACGGCGGACGCCGTCGAGGCCCGCGCCGCGCGGCTGAAGCAACTCGTCCTCGACCCCCTCGAGTTGCCGGCCGGTGCCACGCGCCTGCTCCTGAGCCCGGACGGGCCCCTCTGCTACGTGCCGTTTCCCCTGCTGCTGAAGGACGCCGACGTCGATGTCGCGTGCCTGCCCTCCGGCACGACCCTACGACTGCTGGCGCGTGAACAGGCGCGCACCGGCAAGGCCGTGCTGGCGGTGGGGGATCCGCAGTACCGCATCGAGCATCAGGGCCGCAGCCTGCAGGTCTACGCGGAGGGCGTCCCGCTCAAGCCCCTGCCCGCGACGCGCGCCGAGGTCCTGGCCATCACGGGGCCGGGGGACATGCGGCTTCTCGGCAGCTACGCCACGGTGCGGGGCGTGGCCGAGGTCGCCGCCACGCGTCCACGCTGGCGTGTGATCCACTTCGCCTGCCACGGGCTCATCGACCCGCGCACGCCCACCCTCTCCTCCCTGGCGCTGACGCCGGATGGCCACGACGACGGCTTCCTCACGGCCCTGGAGGTCTACGGGCTCGCGCTGCCCGCGGACCTCGTCGTCCTCTCGGGGTGCAACACGGGCCGCGGGCGCTTCATGAAGGGCGAGGGGCTGGTCGGCCTGATGCGTGCCTTCATGTGCGCCGGCACGCCGCGCGTGATCGTGAGCCTCTGGAAGGTCGACGACGAGGCGACCCGGGCCCTGATGACGGCCTTCCATCGCCTCTGGCGGACGGAAGGCCTCCCGACGGCCACGGCCCTGCGCCGGGCCCAGGCCGAGATCCGGGCGGTGCCGGCCTGGCGGCACCCGCGCTTCTGGGGCGCGTGGGTGCTCTGGGGGCTCGTGGACTGAACCGGTCGAATCGTCCGCGCCCAAGTCCCCTACCTGCAAGACCCTACGCCAATTTGGAAACAAAGTTTCCGGTTGCGGCGGCAGCCCAAGGGCCTGTAAAGTGCCATAACCCGTTCCCAGGGATGTGGATAAGTCACTCTTACAGAGTTGACGTCCGTTCGGTACGGGGTTTGTGAAGAAGGTCCCTGTGTTGTCGGCCATGCCGTGCAGCGCACATGGATCCGTCGGCGAGTGGCGCCCCTCTCGCCGGACTGTCCCCGCCGGTCTTCGGACCACGACGGGGGCGTGCCTCCCGGGCTGACAGGCCCGCGGCAAGGATCGGGAACGTCAGGGCACGAGGGGCGCAGGACGCCGGCCTGGGAGGGCTGGCCCGATCGAGGAGGATCAAGATGATGCAGCAACGGATGTCGCTGGGCGCACTCGCGCTCGCCATCGCCATGCTGGCCGTAGGGTGCGGCCAGGCGGCGGATCAGGATGGAACCCTGCACGTGACCAGCGTGCCGAAGGCCGAGGTCTTCGTCGACGGGGTGAGCCAGGGCACCACCGGGGAGGCCATCGCGCTCTCCGCCGGGGAGCACAAGATCCAGGTGAAGCTCGACCGCTTCATCGCCCACGAGGAGACGGTCACCGTCGCGGCCGGCGCCACGCTGGACCGTGAGGTCACCCTCGCGGCCAAGGATCCCTCCGATCCGGTCGTCATCGCCAAGCTCGCCGAGTGCGAGGGGGTCGACGTCGCCCCGTTCGTGGCGCCCGAGACCCACCGCGGTAGCCGCGGCAAGCGCGCCATCGCCGTGCTCCTCTGGCCCGCGAAGGACATCCGCAAGGCCGGCCTCGTGAACTACGCGGTCGAAGCCGACGAGACCTACGAAGGGGACGCCACCCTCGAGTTCCGCCACGGCCGCAAGGTGCTCTACCGCGAGGCCTTCAACCCCGAGAGCGTCACGACGATCCGTCCGATCCCCGCCGAGGTGCTCGAGCACATCAAGGTCGGCACCAAGCTGACGTGGGGTCTGTACTTCGAGGACAGCCGCCGTCCCGTGAAGACGAGCTTCAAGGTCGTGCAGCGTCCGAAGGCCGAGCGTCAGCTCGACCGTCTGGCCAAGAGCCGCCACATGCTCCGTCAGCCGAAGATCACGCAGGAGATCATGGCGGCCACGGTTCTCGAGAACAACCGCCTCTACACCGAGGCGCTCGTCTCGAACCTGAAGATCGCCGCCGATCACCCGCACTCCACGCAGCCCTCCCGCGGCATCATCACGACGCTCCGTCGTCTCGACGCCGAGGACTCCGAGCTCTTCGCGTTCGTCTCGCCGCACGTGAGCGGCAAGGGTGGTCGCTCGGGCTTCGCCCGTCCGACCGCGACCGCCGGCGGTGCCGACCTCGGTATCGGCGCCTGGTCGCCGATCCAGAAGGGCGCGGTCCCGACGGTCATCGCCGACGCCACGCCGAGCAGCGGCAAGGGCATGGGCCCGGGCGGCCGTGGTGTGACGCCGCAGGGCGGCACCGCCGAGAGGCCGGCCGATCCGAGCACGTCGGGTGAGGCCGCACCGAGCGCCGGGACGGGTGCCGACGCCCGCGAGCACGCGCTGCAGCAGATGCGCGACACGATCTCGGAGCTCGATGGGGAGTACAAGGTCGCCCAGGACGAGTACGCCCGCGCCGACGCCGATGCCCAGAGTGCGACGAAGGCTGCCGCCGACGCCGACGCCAAGGCCAAGGCCGCCGAGGCGGCTGCCGCCGCCGCGCGCAGCGCCGTCGAGAACGCCGCTTCGCCGACCCGCGAGCAGCAGGAGGACATGTACCGCGCCGGCATGGCCGCGGAAGAGGCTCGCGAGGCTGCGAACGCAGCGCGCCAGGCCGCCGAGGAAGCCGGTCAGAAGGCACGCGACCTCGAGGGCCGCAACGCCGAGATGAAGCAGAACCTCGACACCATGAACAAGGCACTGGAAGGCGCCATGGGCAACGGTGAGGTGCCTCCGGGCACCGAGGCCCCGAAGGCGCCCACGGCCGACGAGGCCAAGCAGGCGTTCGACTCGGCCCAGGCCGCGGCGACCGACGCGCGCACGTCCTGGGACGTCGCGAAGAAGGGTGCCGCCGCCGCGGAGGCGGCGTATGCCGCCGACCCGAGCGAGACGAACCGCAACATGCTCGAGAATGCCCAGCTGTCCCTCGAGGCCGCAGCGAAGCACGCTCACCAGATGGATCAGGCTCTCGAGGCTGCCAAGAGTGCGCTGGAGACGATTGGCAACCAGGTCCAGGAAGCCGGTCGCAAGTAGCCACCCTTGCTTGCCCGCGGGGACGGGAGGCAGGAGCCTCCCGTCCGCCGCCCGT
>JARGNS010000358.1 GCA_029213105.1 Planctomycetota bacterium | reverse complement strand
AGGCCGTGGCGGCCAGCTGGAGCGACATCACCGCGCGCGGCGCGACGCGCAGTCCCGTGCTCGGCCGCGTCCTGGCGGTCGTGCGTCCCGTGGTGCTCGAGAACGACACCCTGTTCCTGGAAGTGCCGCCGCGCGAGTCCGAACTCGAGGGTGCGGCGGAGGCGCGTGGCACCCTGCGCCGCCGCGAGGTCGGCCTGGCGTTCGCGCAGATCTCGAAGGACGTCCTCGGCACGGCGCTCAAGCTCGAGATCTACGACGCGGCGTCGCTGCCGACGGTGGCGAAGGCCGCGGCCCATGAGCTGCGCGATCATCCCACGGTCCAGATGGTGACCGAACGCACGGGCGGACGCCTGCTCAACGTCGAACGTGATTCCGCGGCGGAGGGCGGCGGCGATCGCCCGCCGGAGGCAGGAGGCCACCATGGCGCTTGATCCCGTGGGCCCCGAGAGTCTCGATGCGCTGCTGTTGCAGCTCGAGCGCCTGCCCGGGATCGGCCCGCGCAGTGCCGCGCGTCTGGCGCATCACCTGCTGCGCGTGCCGGAGGTCGAGGCGCTCGCCCTGGCCGACGCGATCCGCACCGTGCGCGAGCGCATCCAGCCCTGCTCGCTCTGCCGTGCCCCATCGGAGAGCGCCCCCTGCCCCACGTGCGCGGCCCCCGCGCGCGACCGCTCCCTCTTGCTCGTCGTGGAGGCTCCCGGCGACCTGAACGCCGTCGAAGCCACGGGTGCCTACCGTGGTCTGTACTTCGTGCTCGGCGCGCGACTGAGTCCTCTCGAGGGCGTCGACGCCCAAGCCCTGGGACTCGACGAGCTGTCGCGTCGAGCGGCCCATGCAGAGGTAGCCGAGGTCGTGATTGCCACGAACCCCGACCTCGAAGGCGACGGCACCGCCCTCGCGATTGTCGAGGCGCTGCGCGGAATCGGTGCCTCCGGAGAACGCGAGGCGCCGCGCATCACGCGTTTCGCACGCGGTCTCCCGACCGGGGGGCAGATCGAACATCAGAACGCGTCCGCCATTGCGGATGCCTTCGAAGGCAGGCGTCCCGGCGTCTGAGGCCCGGCGCCCGTAGAGGCCTGCCCGTCTGCGACGCACGAAACCGGGGCGCGCGGCGCGTGTCGCGTTGCGGTCCCATGGGACGAGACCGCCGTGTGCATGCCGCTGTGGGTGTCGCGTTCGATCTTGCACGTGCGATATCGCGCACGTGACGCGAGGCGCGGGCGCGTCAAGTCCTTTTCGCAAACGTGTTGCGTGCGCGAACACGCCCGGGGCGATTGCAGAAGCGGCGTAAGGGGCGGTATCATGCAGGCACGATGCGTCTGGAACTCGGCCTCAACCTCAAGCTCTCGCAACAGCTCCGGCTCGCGCCGCAGATCATCCAGAGCATCGAGATCCTGCAGCTGCCTGCGATGGACCTGAAGGAGCTCATCGAGAACGAGCTCCAGGAGAACGAGGCTCTCGAAGTCGTCGAGCCGGCCGCGGACGCATTCACCGAGAGTGAAGAGGCGCGCGACAACTCCAAGGACGAAGAGTCGTTCGAGGACAACGCCGAGGCCGTACTCGAACGGCTTGATGAACTCGCCAATGCCGAGAGCGGTTCGACGTACTCGAGCCGCGGTGCCGCGCAGGAAGCCTCGGACCGCAAGCTCGAGGCGATGCAGAACGCCCCGGCCTACGACACGGGGCTGGCCGATCACCTCATGCGTCAACTCGAGGAGATGGAACTCGATCCGCACGTGGCGAAGGCCGCCGAGGCGATCATCTACAACCTCGCCGATACGGGGCTGTTGCCCTGCCCGCTCAACGACGTGAGCCACGGCATGGACGAGCCGGCACCACCCGAGGTGATGAGCCTTGCCCTGGACCTCGTGCAGTCGCTCGACCCGCGCGGTGTCGGTGCACGCGACCTGCAGGAGTGCCTGCTGCTGCAGATTCGCGACGACTGCGAAGATGCCGAACTCAAGCGCACACTGCTCACCGAGCACTACGACGACATCAAGCGCAACAAGCTCCCGCGCATCGCCAAGTCGATGGGCCTCGAGATCCAGCGGGTCTACGACCTCATCCACGGCCTCGCCGATCTCAGCACGCGGCCGGGCTCGTCGTACTCCGCCGGTCCGATTCGCTATATCCGCCCGGACGTCGTCATCGAGTGGGAGGAGGGCCTCTACGCCGTCCGCCTCGTGAACGATCACCTGCCGCGTGTGGGCCTCAGCGGCAACGTGCGCCGCATGCTCGAGCAGGCCCGCGGCGATCCCAAGGTGAAGGAGTACCTGAAGCGCAAGATCGACTCGGCGAAGTGGCTGATCGAGGCGATTGCCCAGCGTCAGAGCACCTTGGAGCGCGTCGTCAAGGAGATCGTCAAACGCCAGCGCGACTACCTGGACTTCGGCGTCAACCACCTGCGTCCCCTGAAGATGCAGGAGATCGCCGACGTGCTCGGCATCCACGTCTCGACGGTGAGCCGCGCCATCAGCGACAAGCACGCCCAGACGCCCCGGGGCATCGTGCCGCTGAAGTTCTTCTTCACCGGCGGTACCGAGAACGAGGACGGCGGCATCGAGTCGCGCCTCAGCGTCAAGGAACGCGTGCGCGAGTTGATCGAGGACGAAGACAAGCAGAGCCCGATGAGCGATGACGAGGTCGCCGAGCGCCTGAAGGAGAAGTACGGCCTCGAGATCGCGCGTCGCACGGTGACGAAGTACCGCAAGGCCCTGAACATCCCGTCCTCGCGTCAGCGGCGGGTCTGGGTATGAGCCCGACGCGCAGCTCGCGCGTCTCTCCCCAGGGCGGACCTTCCTCGGGCGAGCCTCCCGCCCGCACGCTGCGCGTGGATCTGCAGTTCGATGGCACGGCGTTCGAGGGCTGGCAGCGTCAGGCGCGTGGTCGAACCGTCCAGGGCGAGGTCGAAGCGGCGCTCGCACGGATCCTGGGGACGCCCCATGCCGTGACAGGCTGCGGGCGCACCGACGCCGGCGTGCACGCCGAGCAGCATGTGTCCTCCTTCCGCACGGATCACGCCATGCCCGCCGAGGATCTCGAGCGCGCCCTCGACGCGGTCCTGCCCGAGGATGTCGGCGTGCTGGCCTTGCGCGAGGTGGATCCCGCCTTCCACGCGCAGCGCGACGCCATCTGGAAGTGGTACCGCTACCGGATCCTCGTCGCCCGGCGCAAGCAGCCCCTGCGGCGCCGCCGGACGTGGCGGCAGGCGCGCACGCTGAGTCTCGCAGCCCTGCGGGCCGGGGCCCGGGCCCTCGAGGGACGCCACGACTTCGCCTCGTTCGCCAACACGGGGTCGTCGCCCGGCACGACCGTACGCTGCGTGCATCGTCTGCGCTGGTCTGCGGAGGGCGATGAACTGCGCCTGGATGCGGTGGGGGACGGTTTCCTGTACAAGATGGTGCGCACGGTCGTGGGTACGCTGGTCCAGGCGTCGACCGAGCCCGACCCGGAGGCCCACGTGGCGGCCATGCTGGCCGCACGCGATCGTGCGGCCGCAGGGACCGTGGCGCCAGCCTGCGGACTGAGCCTCATGGCGGTGGCCCTGCGCGGGGAACCTCCCCCCGGCACGGTGCCGGATTCCCTGCAACCCTGCGTAGACTCAGGGGAACGGGCGGACAGTGCGTCCGACCGAACGACCCCCTCGGGAGAACCTTCGTGAAGATCCTCATCACCGGCCGGCACGTTGGCGTCACGGACGCCAGGAAGGAATACGCGCACGCGAAGGCCGAGAAACTCACGCACCTCTGGGACCGCGCGACAAGCTGCCGCGTGACCATCGACACGGACCACAGCGAGCACCAGGTCGAGATGGTGTTGCAGGTCAACCGCGGCGTGACCCTGGTCGGCAAGGCGTCGGCCGAGGACATGTACTCGGCCTGCGACATGGCGGAGCAGAAGCTCTCGCAGCAGCTGCGCAAGTACAAGGAGCGCCTCACGGATCACCACCGCGGAGAGCGCCGTCCCGAGTTCGACCCGACGCGGCCGGCACCCACCGAGGGCGCGGAGCCCGAGGCCACGTACGAAGACGTCATCGACGAGCTGCGGAGCGGCGAGTAGCCGCTTCCCAGCAGGAGCACGGAGCACACATGTCGGCAACCGAGATCAGCCAACACTGCCGCGCGGAGCATTGCCTCCCCGCGCTCACCGGCGAGACGAAGCAGGAGGTCATCTCCGAGCTCATCGAGTCGCTCGTGGCCTCTGGTGCCATCGACGAAGAGCAGGCCCCCGAGCTCTTCGGCGAGATCCTGGCTCGCGAGGAAGAGGCGACGACCGGCATCGGCAAGGGCATTGCCATGCCGCACGCCCGCCGCAGTGAAGTCGTGGGGGAGACCCAGATCGTCGTGGGGCTGCACGCCGAAGGCATCGACTTCGAGGCCACCGACGGCGCGCCCGTACACGTTGTATTCCTGATT
>JARGNS010000357.1 GCA_029213105.1 Planctomycetota bacterium | reverse complement strand
GCCACCACCTCCGGCTGGAGCACGAAGATGCCCAGCAACAGGGCGCCGAGTCCGAGGAACAACTGATGGCTGTTGATGAAGTCGCGCGGCTGCAGCAGCACGCGCACGGGCAGCACGGCGGCGATGAACGCGTAGATCATCAGGAAGACGATCCACGTCACGACGGAGCTGTCGAAGAGCAGCCAGTCGACGGGCAGGACGCCGAGGTCCGGTTTGTCGGCGCACCAGAACACGACGGCGTACAGCAGGGTGACGGCGAGGATGGAGGGCCAGAGCAGCTTGCCGCCGCGCTTGTAGACCCACCAGCCGATGAGTACCGCGACGACGATCTCGAAGTTCACCGGCCACACGGATTGCGGGAACTTGGAGAACAGCACGGCGATGAGGAACGCGAACACCGCAATCACGACCCACGTGAGCAGCACGATGATCGAGAGGAAGTAGATCTTCGCGCGCGGGCCGATGAGGTCGGCGGCGATGTCCCCCATCGTCCGCCCGCCCTTCTTCGCGGAGATGGCGAGCGCGCCGAAGTCGTGCACGGCGCCGATGAAGGCCGTGCCGATCACGACCCACAGCAGCGCCGGCAGCCAGCCCCAGACCACGGCGATGGCCGGCCCGACGATCGGCGCCGCGCCGGCCACGGAGCAGAAGTGGTGCCCGAAGAGGACGTGCTTGTTGCAGGGGACGAAGTCGACGCCGTCCGGGGTCGTGTGCGCGGGCGTGGGATCGTCGTTGTCGGTCTCGAAGACCCGGCGCTCGATCCAGCGGGCGTAGATGCGGTGGGCCAGCACGAAGACCAGGATGGTCGCGGCGGCGAGGACGGCGGCATTCATGGCGGCGCACGATACCCTGCCCCCATGAACACCACGAGCGTCACGATCCTCCTCGTCCTGTTCCTGGCCGCGCTCCTTCCGGCCTGCGGCGATCCGAAGCCCACGGCCCCGGCGCCGCAAGGTCTGGCCCTCCAGTCCGGCGAGCGCCCGTTCGGCGGCTTCGGCATCTCGGCGGGCCAACCCAGCGAGGAGCGCCTGCAGGAGATCGCCCCGCACATGGCGTGCGTCCTCAGCTTCCGCATGCCGGGCGAGAACCCCTACGACCAGGCGGCCCTGACCACGGCGGCGGGCGGCCGCTTCGTGCAGATCGGCTTCGACAAGGCGGGCCTCATGGACCCCGCCAAGCGCCAACTCGCCTACGACGCCTTCGAGAGCGCCATGCAGGATCCCGAGCGCATGACCTACTTCCACTGCGGGAGCGGCAATCGCGTGGCGGCGCTCTGGGCGTGCTACCGCTGCGAGGTCGAGAAGAAGTCCGTGGAGGACGCCATCGCCGACGGCAAGGCCGCCGGCCTGACCAAGCTCGAGCCGGTCGTGCGGGAGATCCTCTCGGGCAAGTAGCCCGCCGCACGCGCGAACGCCGTCGTCAGGCCGAGGACGACGCGCGTGCGACCGGGTCGTCCACGCACGTCGAGGCGTTGCGCGTGGCCTCCCTGGGAGGCGCCGCGCGCCTCCTTACGCCATGGCGTACTTGTCGAGCTTGCGCTGGAGGGTGAAGCGCGAGATGCCGAGCAGGTCGGCGGCGCGCGTCTTGTTGTTCTTCGAGACGCGCAGGGCCTTCTCGATCTCGCGACGCTCCACCTGTTCGACGAGGTCGATCAGGTTCTGCACCGGGCCGTCCTCGTCCATGTCGACCAGGCCGCGGCCGCCCCGCTGGATGTGGTCGGAGAGCACCTCGGAGGTGATCGTCTCGTCCGAGAGCGCCACCATGCGCTTGACCTCGTTCTCGAGCTCGCGGATGTTGCCCGGCCAGTCGTAGCCCTGGAGCAGCTCCGCCACACCCGGCTCGATGACCTTCTGCGGATGCCCCGCGCGCGAGTAGAGGTTCATGAAGTGGGCCACGAGCGCGGGGACGTCTTCCTTGCGATCGCGCAGCGGCGGCAGGTCGACGGTCAGCACGCGCAGGCGGTAGTAGAGATCCTCGCGGAACTCGCCGGCGCGCACGAGGCGATCCAGGCGCTTGTTGCTGGCGCTGATGATGCGCACGTCCACGCGCTTCACGCCCTTGCCACCCACCGGGCGGATCTCGCCCTCCTGCAGGGCGCGCAGCAGTTTCTTCTGCATCTCGGGCGACATGTCCGCGACTTCGTCGAGGAACAAGGTGCCGCCGTCGGCCAGCTCGAAGAGGCCCTTGCGATCGCGGTCTGCGCCGGTGAAGGCGCCCTTCACGTGACCGAAGAGCTCGCTCTCCAGCAGGGTGTCGGTCAGGGCCGCGCAGTTCTCGGACTGGAAGGCCTGACGAGCGCGCGGGCCATGGGCGTGGATCGCACGGGCGATGAGTTCCTTGCCCGTACCGGACTCGCCGGTGATGAGCACGGGCTCCTCGGTCTTGACGACCTTGTCGAGCAGCCGCAGGACTTCCTTCATCGTCTTGGAGTCGCCGATGATCTGCGGGTAGACGCCCTCGGGCTGTCCGGCGCTGCGCAGGCGGTCCTTGACCTCGTGCAGCTCACGGTCCTGGGTGTCGACACGACGCTCCAGGCCCTTGTTGAGTTCCTCGAGCTCCAGGGCGCGACGCTCGTTCTCGTCGTAGAGCCGCGCGCGCTCGATGGCCGCGGCGGCGAGGTCCACGAGGGACATGAGCGTGTCGCGGTCCTCTTCCCCGAAGGCGGCCATCTGCAGCCGGTTGTCGAGGTAGGCCGCGCCGACGGTGCCGCCGCGCTCCCGGAAAGGCAGGCACATCACGCTGCGCGCGCGGATCGCGTTGATCGAGAGGTTGCCCTGGAAGCGGTCGTCCTCGACCGCGTTGGCCGGGACGATCGGCTCGCCGGTCTGCATGACGCGCTCGACGATCGAGGCGGAGAAGCCGGCGTCGGCGTCCTGCACGTCCTCCTGCTCGAAGTTGCGGGCCACGCGCACGCGCGGACGCCCCTCCCCCTGGGAGAGCACGAGGAAGCCGCGCTCGGCCCCCGAGATCTCGACCAGGTGATCGATGATGATGTTGAGCAGCGGGTCCAGGTGGAGCTCGCCGTTCAGCGCCATCGTCACCCGCTGCAGGCGACGCAGGCGGTCGGCTTGCGAGTCCATCCCGAGGGCGGCGGCCGAGGTGACCATGGTCTCGGAGCCGACGAGGTCATCCGGAGGCGGCGCCTCCTGGAACCAGACGGTGGCCCCACCGATCTCGATGCGGTCGCCCGCCTTGAGGGCGGCGCGCTCTACGAGGTGGCCGTTGAGGCGGGTGCCGTTCTGGCTGCCCAGGTCCACCAGCAGGTGCTGCTCGCCGTGGAGCTCCACCCGGCAGTGCTCGCGGGAGGCGCGCAGATCGAGGACGGCGATGTCGCTCTCCGCGGCCCGGCCGACCACGATCACCGGCTTCTCGAGGTCGAAGACCGTGCGCATGTCCTTCTCGTCGAGGATGTATCTCGGCACGGGCACGGCCCCTTCGCCATGGCGGCCCAATCCGCCCCGGCGCGGCGATCTTACGCGAGCCCCCTCCCTTGGGGGTGTCCAGCGGTACAGTTCCCCCCCATGGCCGCCAAGACCTACCAGCTCGAGGAACTCGCTGCCCTGGCCGGCGTTGCGCCTGATGTGGTCCTCGATTGGGAGGCCAAGGGCTGGCTGGGCGACGTCCCGCAAGCCCGAAGCGGGAGCGACGCGGCCACCCGGGCCCCCGTCTATGGGTTCGAGCAGGCCGAGCGCTGCGTGGAACTGGGCGGGCGGGGCATCGCACGGCGCATCTGCGTGGTGAACCAGAAGGGGGGCGTCGGCAAGACCACCACGGCCTTCACCCTGGCCGCGGCCCTGGCCGACATGGGCCGGCGCGTGCTGGCGATCGACCTGGATGCCCAGGCCAACCTGACCACCTCCTTCGGCTTCGACCCGGACGAGCTGGATCTCACGAGCGCCGACCTCCTCACCGAAGAGGCCGTGATGCCCGAGGACGTCATCCTCGAGACGGCCCTCGAGGGCGTCCATGCGATCCCCGGCGACATCAAGCTCTGCAACGTCGAGACCCGCATCCAGGACATCCTGATGCGCGAGTGGATCCTGCGCACGAAGCTGGAGCCGCTGTTCGACCGCTACGACGTGCTCGTCTTCGACTGCCCGCCGAACCTGAGCCGCATCACGATCAACGCACTCACCTCCTGCGAGGAGGTCGTTGTGCCCATCGAGACCCAGTCGTACTCGATCAAGGCCATCTCCGATCTCACGATCACCTTCGCCCTACTCAAGGAGAAGATGCAGCACGACCTCAAGGTCTGGATCCTCCCGACCAAGGTCGACCGCCGCATGAAGCTCGCCGGCGACATCCTCGACGCGCTCGACGAGGGCTTCCGCGGTCAGATCCTCGACCCGATCCACATCGACTCGAACCTCATCCGCGCGCCCCTGCTCTGCGAGCCGGTGACGCGCGCCTTCCC
>JARGNS010000356.1:3606-4420 GCA_029213105.1 Planctomycetota bacterium | reverse complement strand
TCCGCCATCGGGTCATGTTCCCCATCGCCGACGCGCGGGGTCGCCTGTGCACCTTCGCCGGTCGCGCCATGGATCCCGACGACCCGGCGAAGTACATGAACGGGCCCGAGACGCTCGTGTTCCACAAGTCCGAGGTCCTCTACGCCCTGCACCGCGCCCGCGACTCCATTCGCCGCCGCGGCGAGGCGCTGCTCATGGAGGGCTACACCGACGTCCTCATGTGCCACCTGCACGGCTTCGACCACGCGGTCGCCGGCATGGGCACGGCCTTCACCGAGCGCCAGGCGCGCCACCTGGCTCGCCACTGCGAGCGCGTCGTCCTCGTCTACGACGCCGATGACGCGGGTCGGGCCGCCGCCGAGAAGTCCCTCGACATGCTCCTGCGCGAGGGGCTGGAGGTGCGCGTCGCGCTGCTGCCCGAGGGTCGCGACGTCGACGAGATCCTCCAGGAGGAGGGCACCTACGCCTTCCAGGCGGTGCTCGACGACTCCCTGGAACTCTTCGCCTTCAAGCTGGCCGCCGCCGGGCGTCGCCATGACCTGGAGTCCCCGCGCGGCCGTGCCAAGGCCTCCGAGGAGATCCTGCAGTCCGTCATGCAGGTGCAGAGCGAGCTGGAGCGCGACCAGCTCCTGCGCATGATCGCCGAGCAGCTCGGCGGCGGCGCCGAGACCGAGCGCGTCCTGCGGCGCGACGGCGAGACCATGCTGCGGCTGTCGGTGGACGGCCGCTCCCGGGAGGTCGCGGGCGACGCCCTGCTGGTGGCGGTGGGGCGCGCGCCCCACGTCGACGGCCTGGGGCTGGAGCGGGCCGGCGT
>JARGNS010000356.1:3309-3596 GCA_029213105.1 Planctomycetota bacterium | reverse complement strand
CCGAGCCCGCGCGCGGCCGGCGGCGCCGCGCCGCGGCGCTCAGCGGCGCGCCCCAGCCGGCACCCAGCCCGCGCAGCCGGGCCCGTCCCCCGACCCTGCCGGAGCCCGCCGCCACCATCGATGGGGGGCTGGCCGAGCTCGATCTGCTCGCCGCGCTGCTCGTCTGCGCCGACCTCCGGGACGCCATCTTCCGCGCCGTGGGGCCTGAGGAATTCGCCGACCCCGTGCGTTTGCGCCTGTACAACGCCCTGCTTGCCCACTGGGAAGCGGGCGAGTCGATCACCTTT
>JARGNS010000356.1:0-3299 GCA_029213105.1 Planctomycetota bacterium | reverse complement strand
AACGCTGACCCGTTTCCAGGCCGACCCCGAGGCGACCGCCATCCTGGCAGGTCTCCCCGAGGACTCGACCCTGGCCGAGCGCGTTGCCACGTGGATTGCCTTCACCGAACAGAACCGCTCGGCGATCGACCACCGCCGCGAGATCATGCGCCTTGCGCGCGGTGATGTCGCTGCGGAGGTCATCGACCCCGACGCGTCGTATTACGACGACGACGGGGACGACCTCGCGCCGAACGGGGATGACCCGGTGGGGGGCTAGCTAGACCGGAGGCCTGACCGCATGACCCGTCGCGTGGACCCGTTCGTTCCGCCGAATCCCCTTGATGAGATCGAGGTCGAGATCCAGACCCTCATCGACACCGGGAAGACGCGTGGCTACCTCACCTATGAGGAGCTCAACACGGCCGAGCCGGAGCAGGCCCCCTGCCCGGCGATGATGGATCGCATCCTGCAGACCCTCGACATCGAGGAGATCGAGGTGCTCGACGGCGACGACGCGGCCCGGCGTGAGCGCCAGCGCGCCCGCGACCGCGGCGAGCTGCTCGACGACGACCTTCCGCCCGAGGGTGAGGGGGTGCTGAACCTGCCCATCACCACCGAGAAGATCGACGACCCCGTCCGCATGTACCTGACGCAGATGGGTGAGATCCCGCTGCTCACGCGCGACGAGGAGATCAGCCTCTCCAAGAAGATCGAGATCACCCGCAAGCGCTATCGTCACAAGGTGCTCGAGAGCGGTGCGGGCATCGATGCCGCCATCGGCATCCTGCGCGAAGTGGCCCGCGGCGACCTCGCGTTCGACCGCACCCTGCGCATCGGTACGGCCGACCCCGTCGACAAAGACGACCTCCAGCGGCGCATGCCCTTCAACCTGCGCACGCTCGAGAAGCTGATGTTCCTGATGCGCGGCGACATGGATGAGCTCTGCCGCAGCCGCACGTCCAAGAAGCGTCGTGCCGAGATCCGCGGGCTCCTGCAGCTCCGCAAGCTCAAGTGCCTGAAGCTGCTCGAAGAGGTCTCCATCCAGACCAAGAAGATCCGCCCGGTGCACGAGGAGGCCTACGAGCTTGCCGACGAGATCCGCGATCTCCGTCGCCGCATCCGTGACCTCAAGCGTCGTGGCGGCGAAGAGGACGAGGTCAAGGAGGCCGAGGAGCGCCTCGGCGACCTCGAGATCTTCCTGCTCGAGCCGCTGGACACGGACCTGCAGCGCTCCGACGAGATCCGTCACCGCTTCGCCGAGTACGAGGAGGCCAAGCGCAAGCTCTCGAGCGGCAACCTGCGTCTCGTCGTCTCGATCGCCAAGAAGTACCGCAACCGTGGTCTCACCTTCCTGGACCTCATCCAAGAGGGCAACACGGGCCTGATGAAGGCCGTGGAGAAGTACGAGTACCGCCGCGGCTACAAGTTCTCGACCTACGCCACGTGGTGGATCCGTCAGGCCATCACGCGCTCGATCGCCGACCAGGCGCGGACGATCCGCATCCCGGTCCACATGATCGAGACGATGTCGAAGATCCGCAACGTCACCAAGAAGCTGATCCAGAAGATCGGCCGCGAGCCCACGATCGATGAGATCGCGGCGGCGTCCGGCATCAGCGTCGAAGAGACGAAGCGCGTGATGAAGATCAGCAAGCACCCGATCAGCCTCGACCGGCCGATCGGGGACTCCGAAGACAGCTACTTCGGTGACTTCATCGAGGATGAGCAGGCCGAGAGCCCGGTCAACGCCGCAACGCACGAGATGCTGAAGGACAAGATCGACCAGGTCCTCCAGACGCTCACGTTCCGCGAGCGCGAGATCATCAAGCTCCGCTACGGCATCGGCGACGGCTACACGTACACGCTCGAGGAGGTCGGCAAGATCTTCAAGGTGACGCGTGAGCGCGTGCGCCAGATCGAGGCCAAGGCCGTGCGCAAGCTCCAGCACCCCGTGCGGGCGCGCAAGCTCGAGGGCTTCCTGGAAATCTAGCCGGGGCGCCCGGCGGGGGCGATCAGATCGCTTCCTCGCGCTCGCGTGGAAGCCCACGCCACGCACTCCTCATCGACCTTCCGCCCCCCGCCGGACGCCCCGGTGCCGTGGGCGCGTGGAGGTGAAGGATGCGGGTGCTCGGGAACCGTCCGGCGGTAGGTGCACACGCCGTGGGCGCACGCGCGCCGAGGGCACCCGGCAGGGGTGGTCCAGGCGTTGCGTTGCCTGGGTAGGCACACGGGCCTCGCCTTGGGTTCGACGTGATCCGAACCACGCACGCGAGCCGCCCGCGCCGGCGGGGCCGTGTACCCAGTGCGTGGGCCGCCCCGCGTTCGGCGGCCGGGGGGACGGCGCGGACGCGACGATCGTGGGGGCCGGGTGGCGCTGAGGCGCATGGGGTGGGGCGCGCGGCTCCTTGCCTGCGATCGCCAGGGGGTCGTGCCGTGGGGGTGAAGCCGTCCTTCCGGGGCGTCTTGCCCGGGTTTCCCCTAGACGCTCGGCGGGGGAGTGCTACACCTGTCGCTTCCCATCCCAAACCCGGCGGTACAGCGGTGATGACGACCGAGTGGAACGAGGTCCTCGACAAGCTCCTTGAGCTCATGCGCCTCGACCTCAAGATTGCGCGACTCGATCAGGCCATGGCGCGCGCGCCGGCCGAGGTGAAGAACCGCGCAGCAGCGGTGGCTGGACTGGACGAGAAGTCCAAGCAGGTCTCCGATCGCGTGAAGCTCCTCAAGGCTCAGATCCTCCTGCGTGAGAACGAGCGCAAGACGCATCTCGCCAAGATCGACAAGCTCAAGGACCAGGCTTCCGAGGTCCGCTCGAACAAGGAGTTCGTGGCGTTCCGCAGCGAGATATCCAACCTCCAGGGTGAGCTCGACCGACTCGACGGCGAGGTCCTCAAGATCATGGCCGTCGTCGAGCAGGCCGAGGCCAAGCTGGCCGAGTTCGACGAGGAGAAGGGCCGCGAGCAGGAGCTCGCCGACAAGGCCCAGGCGGAGATCGACGAGAAGCAGGCCGACGTCCGCGCCGAGCGCGACGGCCTCCTCAAGGATCGCCCCGAGGTCACGTCCAAGATCCCCAAGGAACCGCTCGAGCTCTACGAGCGCGTGCACCAGGCGCGCGGTCGCGGCATGGCCGCCCTCGAGGGCAACTACTGCACGGGCTGCGGCGAGGTGCAGACGCGCAACGACGTCTACGTCGTCCAGAACCGCACGCGTCTCGTGCTGTGCCGGAGCTGCAACCGGATCCTGTTCCAGCCCTAGGGGGGATGCCCTGCGGCAGAGCCGCGGGCAGCAGTGTCTCAGAGGGGGCTCGGCCCCCTCGT
>JARGNS010000355.1 GCA_029213105.1 Planctomycetota bacterium | reverse complement strand
CGGCACGGGGCGAGGCCGTGGGGCGCACGCCCGTGCGCGGGCGGCGCCCGAACCGGCGCTACCGGGCCTTCGACTTCGGGCGCGTCTTGAGCGGCACGTTCACCGTCTACTTCAAGATGCTGCTCCCCATCCTGGTGATCTCACTGGTCATCGCGGGGCCGGTCGGCATCCTGCAGATCGTCACCCAGGGCGACCTCCTCTCCGAGGAGGTGACCTACGAACCCCCGCCGTACGACCCGGACGACCCCGATGCGGAGTGGGAGGGCAGCAGCGGCTTCAACGAAGACTCGATCATGCGGTCCATCGCCGTCGGTGTGGGCGCGATGGCGCTGGAGGCCCTGGCGCGCATGGTCCTGGCCGGCGCCCTGGCGTACCTGGTCGTGCGTCAGCAGCAGGGGCGCCCGGTCGGCATCGGCGAGGCACTTGGCCGTGGCTTCGCCCGTTTCGTGCCCATCCTGGGCGTCGTGTTCCTGGTCTGGGGCGCCATGGTCTTGATGTTCGTGCCCGCGGTGATCGCCGGGGCTCTGGACATTCCCGCCTTGCTCGCCCTGCTGATCCTCGGGGCCTTCGTTCCGATGGTCATGTGGTACCTGTCGACGTTCGTGGCCGTGCCGGCCTGCGCTGTCGAGCGCCTCGGTCCGCTGGCCAGCATCCGCCGCAGCATCGCCCTGTGCCGTGGCAGCCGCTGGCTGCTGCTGGGGCTGTCGTTCGTGATGGGCCTCATCGGCATGATGATTGCCGGCGCCCTGACGGTGCCCCTGATGACCATGGGCGATCCCGAACTCATGATGTGGATGCAGAAGGCCGTGGATGTCCTCTTCATCGCGCCGCTCGGTGCCGTGCTGTCGGCGCTGACCTACGTCGAGCTGCGTGCGGTGAACGAGGGCGTGGATGCCGACGGCATCGCCGAGGTGTTCAGCTAGCTCCCGAGCCCGCTAGCCTTCCTTGGCGTGCTTGTCTTCCTTGCGCTTGCCGAACAGCATGCGCTTCTCGCGGTGGGCGCGTAGGGCGTCGTAGAAGCCCTGCAGGAACGCGCGGCTCTCGCGGCGCGTGAGCTTGTGGGGCCAGCGGAGCTTGCGTTGGATGCGATCGGCCACGGCCTCGAGTGTCGCGGCCTGCTCCGGTCCCGTGGCGCGCAGGACCTCCTCGAGCACCTGCAGTTCGTACTCGCCGTACACCGCCAACTGCTTGCGGGTGAAGGCGTAGCGTGGCCCTGCGGCCTTCTGGCGTGCATGGCTCTCGCTGACGTCGGCCAGCAACCGTGCTTTCGGGGCGCGCACCACCACCGTGCCGGCCGCCAGATCACCGAGGCGCATGCGCATGCGGTTGAACAGCGGCAGGAAGGTCAGCAGGAACGCCCAGGCCACGCCGGCGAGCACCAGGAACCAGGGCAGGTCGCGCAGGGCGCCATCGCTCCACATGGCCAGCAGCTGCACGGGGACGAAGACCTCGACGATGCGCAGGAAGTTGCGCGTGACGACCGCGTCGCCGCGTACGGGCCCGCCGAAGCGGTTGATGACGCGGATGCCGGCGATGCGCTTGCCTGGCGTCGCCCCCTGCCAGCGCACCTCGAAGAACGAGAAGTAGAAGTGCATGAAGAGGAAGACGACGAGCATCATCAAGGCGCGCATGAGGCCGGAGGCGAAGGCCAGGCCCGTGGCCATGAACGCCCAGTTCAGCAGCAGGATGGTCACGAAGATGAACGTGTAGTCGAGCAGCACGCCGCCGGCCCGTGCGCCGGCGCTGGCAATCTGGAAGTGCAGCGGCACGCCCTCGGGCGAGGTCACCTCGAACGGCGTGCCTTCGGGGGCGTAGCGCTTCACTCCGTCACCTCGCCGCGCCCGCCGTACCCGAAGTAGGCGATCCAGAAGATGCTCGTCGTGATGATCACGGCGTAGCGCACCGTGATGTCCGTGACGGTCTGCCGGAAGATGCCCTCGATGAGTCCGGCCAGCAGGAGCATCAGGATCGCGCCCAGCACGACCGTGCCGGCTTGCCGGCCCCGCAGGGCCAGGCTGTCGAGTCTTCGGCGCGCCCCGGGGAAGAGCAGGCCCTGGGCGAGGCCGAAGCCCGCGCCGCCGCACAGCACGACCGCAAGCAACTCGGTGATGCCGTGGGGGAGGACCCAGCCCCACCAGTCCAGGCCCAGCCCCCGGCTGTGGAACAGCCACGAGAAGGCACCGAGCATCAGGCCGTTGGAGCCCATCAAGAGGAAGACGGGCAGCCCCGCCAGGATGCCGACGGCGAAGCACAGGATGCCCACTTGTGCGTTGTGCTGGAAGAGGTACGCGCTGAACTCCCCGAGGCTCTCCCCCGACAGCTCGTCGCCGTCGTACAGCGTGGCCCGCAGCATCTCCGTGTCGGCACTCGGATCGCGCCCGCTCGAGAGGCTGGGATCCACGAACGAGTGGAAGCGCTCGGGGTCGTCGGCCACGAGCTGGTAGCCCACGAGCGTGCCGGCCAGGAACAGCAGGCCGGCCAGCACGACGTGCCAGCGCAGGGCCCGGACCGCACGGGGGAAGTCGCGCAGCAGCAAGGAACTGACCATCTCCCGGATGCGTCGGCGGGGGCCGTAGACGACGAAGTACGCCCGTTGGCAGAGGCCCTCGAGGTACTCGAGCAGATTGCGGTCGAGCGAGATGGCGCGTGCCACGGACAGCGACGAGATCGTGGCCCGGTACAGCGTGGCCAGCTCGGCCAGGTCCGTGCCGGCCAGGGCGCGTACGCCGCGCCGTTCGGCGCGCGCCACGAGCCCCTCCAGGCGGTACCAGGTCGCTTCGCGCTCCCGTCGGAAGCGCGTGCTCCGGAGTTCGGAGGTCATCCGAGTACCTCCCGCCGTTTGAGGTCGATGTACTGGTTCACGAGATCCGTGGAGACGCGTGCGGGCGGCGCGTCGATGCAGATGGCCCCCAGGCGTCGCAGGCGCTGCAGCACCTTCTCGCGCTCCGTGCCGAACTCTGCGGCCACGACGGCTTCGTAGAGAGCGCTGGTCGTGTGCGGTGCCGCGCCGGCCAGCTCGTGCCACGCCGGATCGCTCAAAGCCACGAACACGACGAGGTGCTTGCGGGTGAGGTGGGCGACGTGCTCGATCATCAGCTCCGTCGTGATCGAGTCGACGAAGTCGGTCAGCAGGACGACGAGCGTGCGCCGGCGCAGGCGCACGCCGAGTTCGGCAAGCCCGAGCGTGTAGTTGGTCTCCGCCTCGGCGTAGTCGACCTCGCTGGCGCGGTGGGAGATGCGCGGGAATGCGGCCGCGCCGGCGGTGGGCTCCATCCATTGCTGGGGCTTGGCGTCGAACGCGTAGAACCCGACCCGGTCCCCCGTGCGAAGCGCGGCGTAGGCCAGCACGAGGCCGGCGGTCACGGCGTGGTCGACCTTGGGTACCCCCGCGACGGGCTCGCTCATGAGGCGACCGGCGTCGACCGCGACGACGACGGCGTGGTTGCGTTCGGCGCGGAACTCCTGGCAGATGAGCTTGCGATGCCGTGCGGTCTGGCGCCAGCTCATGCCGCGCGGATCGAGCCCCTGCACGTACTCGCGCATGGACTCGAACTCGCTGCCATCGCCGACGTAGCGTTCCACCTTGAGGCCGACGGTCGACTCCCGCGGCGTGAAGTACCGCAGCGCGAGGCTGCGGACCGGGGCGAGGTTCGGCACGATCGGGACGTCCCGGTCGATCGACACGACCTTGTGGCGGGCGATGAGCCCGAGCGGGCCGGACCAGCGCAGCCAGAGCCGCTCGACCACGCCACGCCCTCGACGCAGGGAGACGAGCGGGATCGTCGCCTGGCCGCGGCCGTCTTCGAGCCGGGTGGAACCGGACTCGACGGGCTCGAAGCGGCCGGAGAGTGTCGGCCGCACGTCGATGCGCAGCGTCTCGGCGCCTTCGGCGGCGAGGTGCAGGGTCGCGCGCCCCGTCTCGCCGATCTGGATCTGCGGCGGCGTCTCGAGTTCGCTGGCGATGCGCCGGGGGGGCAACGACAGCACGATGTCCGCGCCGAGCAGGAGGCCGACGGCGCCCAGATAGACCAACCAGACCGGCCACAGGGCAGGGGCGCCCAGGGCCGGCAGGAGGGCCAGGGGGAAGCCGCCGAAGGCGAACAGCAGGGTGCGGGTCGTCGGACGCATCGGCTACCTCGGCGCGGCGACCTGGGTCAGGAGCTCCCGGATGACCGAGTGGCTGGAGTGGCCTTCGATCTCGGCGCCGGGGGAGAGCACCGCGCGGTGGGCGAGGCAAGGCACGGCCAGGCGCTTCACGTCGTCCGGCGTCACGTACTCGCGGCCGGACACGGCGGCGAGCGCGCGGGCCGCGGCGGTCACCATGGCGGCCGCGCGCGGCGAGGCGCCCGCGAGCAGCGTCGTCTGTTCGCGGGAGGCCCGCGCGAGATCCACGACGTAGTCGACGATCTCGTCGGCGACGCGGAC
>JARGNS010000354.1:3605-4432 GCA_029213105.1 Planctomycetota bacterium | reverse complement strand
CTCGCCGCCGCCGCCAAGCTCGCGCCGCAGCGGCACCTCCAGGGGCCCGCCGTCGACGTAGCCGGCCAGGTCCTCGACGGGCCAGCCGAGCTTGATGAGGGCGCGCTTGATCTCGCCGCGGTTGGCCACCGTGACGGGCAGGTGGCCGTTGGCCCGCTCGCCCACGAGATCCCGGGTGAGGGCGGCATGGGCCACCTGATCCAGGAGGGTGTCATCCTCGGCCTCGAGCAGGAGGTCCTCGACCCCCTCCGCGCGGCGCAGCTTCAGACGGCCGTAGCGGCCGTGCATGTCCTGGATGTCCCGCAGGACGTTGCCGGGCACCTCGTAGCGGCTGTGGGCCGTCAGGGCCTCCACCATGGCCTCGGCCCGGAGGCCCGCCGCCGCTGCGTTCCAGATGGAGAGCGGCGTGATGGCGTAGGTGTGGATGTGCTCGGGACTCTTCACCAGCTCGCAGAAGGGCGCGATGGCATCGCGGGCGCTGGCGTACCCCTCCCCGCCGACCTCGAGCAGGAGCGAGCGATCGCTCTGGACGATGAGGGGTCGATCGGACCGGTGGTTCATCCGCCTCGGGCACCCCCAGCGATGGGCTTGGGGGTCCTTTCCTGCGTTGGGGTGTCGCTCGCGATAGAGAAGCCGCCGAGATTAGGCCCACCCGCGCCGGGGTCAAGGCGGGGTCGAGGCGGCGCCGAGCCCCTCGATCGCCCGGAAAGCCCTGTGATCAGGGCTTGACAGCCACGACCTGGGCCGAGGGGCTAGAGGTCGGCCAGCGGCGTGAGGGTGCTGCGCAGGGACTCGTGGAGCAGGGCGTTGGGGGCCACGATGTTGGC
>JARGNS010000354.1:0-3595 GCA_029213105.1 Planctomycetota bacterium | reverse complement strand
GACCCCCCTCGAGGAGTAGCGCTCAGTCCATTCCGAAGAGCCAGTCCTCGCCGCCGCGCTGGTCGGTCACCACGCCCCCGGCGCCGCGGATCAGGGCGACGCCCGCCGCCACGTCCCACGGCTTGAGGTGCAGCTCCCAGAACCCGTCCAGCCGGCCGCTCGCCACGTAGGCCAGATCGATCGCGGCGGCCCCCATGCGTCGGATGCCGCGGGTGGTCAGGATCATGCGCTCGAGGTTGGCGACGTTGTTGTCGTCCGTCTCGTTGCGGCGGTAGGCGAAGCCCGTGGCCACGACCGCGTCGCTGAGCACCGGCGTGATGCTGGTCGCGACAGGCCGGTCCCCCTCGAAGACCCCCTGGCCGGGCCCGCCCCAGAAGGTCTGCTTCAAGGCGGGGATGTGGACCACGCCGGCCAGGGGCACGCCGTCCTCCACGTAGCCGATCGAGACCGCGAAGAGCGGGATGCCCTGGACGAAGTTCACGGTCCCGTCGAGGGGATCCACGATCCAGGCGGGGCCGGCCGGGGCCGCGCGGACCTCCGCCGAGCCTTCCTCGCCGATGACGGGCACGTCGGGGCGGGCGGTCAGCAGCCGCCGGCGGATGTGCTCCTCGGCGGCCGTGTCGGCAGCCGTGACCACGTCCCGGGGGCCGCGGCGCTCGATCTCGCTGGCGGCGAGCCGGCCGAAGCGCTCCAGGAGGATCGTGCCGGCCTCTTCGGCCACCTGACGAGCGAGATCGATCATGGCGAGAGGCTACTCGCCTTTGCCGGGATGCCTCAGCTTGCGCCACCACGCCAGGCGCCGGGCGGTCTCGCGCTCGTCGCCCACCGCCTTGGGGTCGTAGAGCCGCAGTCCCTCGAGGCCCGCCGGGAGGTAGGCCTGGGTCGAGACCGAGTTGGGGCGGTCGTGCGGGTACTCGTAGCCCTTGCCGTGGCCGAGCTCGCGCGCCAGGCGCGTCGGGGCGTTGCGGATCACCAGCGGCACCGGGTCCTCGCTGTGTGCCTGGGCGGCCTTGGCCGCGCCGAGCGCCAGCGCGGCGCTGTTGCTCTTGGGCGCGGTGGCCAGGTAGATCACGGCCTCGGCCACGGCCAGCTCGCCTTCGGGCTGCCCGAGGAACTGCACGGCACGAACGGCATCGAGCGCCACGGTCAGGGCACGCGGATCGGCCAGGCCCACGTCCTCCGCCGCCATCGCGACCATGCGCCGGCAGATGACCAGCGCATCCTCGCCGCCGACGAGCATGCGCCCCATCCAGAAGAGCGCCGCGTCCACGTCGCTGCCGCGCAGGGACTTGTGGAAGGCACTGAGCAGGTCGAAGCGGTCGTCGCCCGACGCGTTGTAGGCGGTCAGCGGCGTCTGCGCGGCCTCGCGCACGAGGTCGCCCGTCACGGGCGCGCCACCGGCCAGGTGCACGGCGGACTCGAGGATGTTGAGCAGCTTGCGTCCGTCGCCACCGGCCACGGCGAACAGTGCCTGACGCGCGTCGTCCTCCACGACGGTGTCCCCGTCGAGGCCGTGCAGTCGATTGGAGCGGGCGCGATCGATGATGGCGCCCAGCGCGTCTTCGGAGAGCGGCTCAAGCTGGATGACACGCACCCGCGAGAGCAGCGCCCCGATCAGCGAGAACCCCGGGTTCTCGGTCGTGGCGCCCACGAGCACGATCGTGCCGTCCTCGATGTGCGGCAGGAACGCATCCTGCTGCGAGCGATTGAAGCGGTGGATCTCGTCGACGAAGAGCAGCGTGCCCGTGCCGTCGTCCTGGCGCAGCTTGGCGCGCGCGATCACCTCGCGCACGTCCTTCACTCCCGAGGTGACGGCCGAGAGCGCCTCGAAGGCCATGCCGCTCTTGCCCGAGAGCAGGCGGGCCAGCGTCGTCTTGCCGGTCCCGGGAGGCCCCCACAAGACGAGGCTCGGCACCGCGCCCTCCTCGAAGGCGGTGCGCAGCAGGCTGCCCTCGGCGAGCACGCCAGCCTGCCCGTGCACATCGTCGAGGCTCTCGGGACGCAGGCGGTCGGCCAGCGGCGCGCGATGGCCCGCCATCAGCGCGCGATCTCGCGCACCAGGTCGTCGATGACGGCATGCGAGGCGCCGGGCCCGTTGAGCAGGATCGCGAAGACGCAGTCACCGCCGGGCTTGCCCTTGCGCTCGACGTAGCCCGCCAGGGCGCGGGCGCGCGTGTCGTTGAGCGTGCCCGTCTTGCCGCGCACGCGCCCCTTGAGCGAGGGCAGGCGCTTGCGCAGGGTGCCGCTCACGCCGGCCACGGCCAGCGAGTCCCACAGGACGGGACCTCGCAGGGGGTCGAGGTCGAGCTTGTGCAGCAGCTCCACGAGCACGCCGGCGCTGACCTTGTTCTTGGGCGAGAGGCCGGAGCCATCGCGCATGTCCGTGCGGCCGTCGTCCAGGATGAGCCGGCGCTCGAGCATCGTGCGCACGGCGTCGCCGCCGCTGGCCCACGTGCCCTCCCCCGCCACGGCGCGCCCGGCGAGCTTGAACAGGGTGCTCGCGTAGACGTTCTGGCTGCGCACGTTCATGACCGCGAGTGCGGGCGCTAGTGGCGCCTCGTGTTCGCCCACGACCGTACCGGGGCGTGCATCCGAGGCATCGCGGGCGTGGCGCACGCCCCCGTCGACGCGGATGTTGGCGCGCTCGAGCGCGGAGCGCAGCGCCCCGCCGAAGAACAACGCGGGATCGGGCACGGGCACGTGGAAGCTGGCCCGGCCCTTGGGCGGCACGCGCCCATGCAGATCGAGGATGCCGCCGTCGAGCCAGCGACCGCCCACGGCGGCGCGCGCACGCGCGACGGTCTTGATGCCGTTCTTGAGCTGCCAGGGTCCGTGCCCGGCGGGCAGCGTGACCTGCGCGCGACCGCCGGCACTCGCGCCGACGACCTTCACGTCGACACAGCCGTCGTTGAAGCCGAGGCCACTCACGGGGCCGCCGTACCAGCGACGCTTGTCGGCGGCCGACCACTCGGGGTGGACGTACTCCCGATCGAAGCCGGCGTGATCTAGAACGAGCGCCCCGCTCACGCGACGCACGCCGGCCTGCTGGGCGGCGAGCGCCAGCTTCGCCGGGACGGCGTAGGGCTGATCGTCGAAGAAGCGCCCCGAGATGCTGGGATCGCCCCCACCGTGCAGGACGAGGTCACCATCGAGCACGCCGTCGGCGGAGAGCTGACCACGCATGGACAGGCGCGTGCGGAACACGTACGACGGCCCGAGCAGGTCGAGCACCGCCGCGGCGGTCAGGAGCTTGGCCGCCGAGGCGGGCACCACGGCGGTTGCCGCGCCGGCGGTGTAGCGCACCAGGCGGCCGGGGCCGCGGGTCATCACCACGATGCTGTAGCGACCCGGCTTGAGGCCCGACTTCTTGATGCGGGTGGACATGCGCTTGGCCAGCGTCGCCAGGCGTGCGCGCCCCTTGGCGGCGCTCCCCCCGCGGGCCTCCGCAGGGCTCCCCCCGGCCGCGAGCGGCAACAGCAGGACGGCGAGGAGCAGGAGGGTGCGACGCATGATCCGACCCTACCGGTGAGTTGGGCACCCCGCAACCAATGGCTATTTGGGCGTTTTCTGTGTACGCTCCCGCGCACATGGGGTG
>JARGNS010000353.1 GCA_029213105.1 Planctomycetota bacterium | reverse complement strand
TCCACCTGGACGTCGAGCGGCCAGCCGCCCTCGGGCGGCTCGACCTCGGTCCAATGCGCGGGGCCCTTCCAGGTCGCACCGGCAGGCCACACGCTGATCACGTTCTGGGTGCGCGTGTACACGACGGCCGCCACCCGCAGCTTCTGGTCGGTACGCGTGCCGACGAGATCGGCCAGCGGGATGGCGAGTTCCAGCGACCACTGGCGGGCCTGGCTGATGTCGGCGGCCCCCTCGACGCGGTACGTCGTGCGACCCACGCCGCGAGGGCCAAGGACGCGGTAGCGCGGCGCACGCAACTCGACGGGGCGGAAGTCCAGCGAGACGGCGTCCGCCGCACTCTTCGCGCCCTCGGGCGCGATCAGGAGATGCATGCCGATCGAGCCCCCCGGGGCCTCGGCCATCGTGACGCCGAAGGCGAGTCGCCCCGCGGCGAGGCCGACACGCACGTCGGGGGCGCGGGCGATGCCGGCCGGCGCCACGGCATCGGGAACCGTCACGGTCGGGAAGATGATCTTGGGCGCGGCCTTCCAGCCGGCCTCGCCCGGCACGCCGTCCACGACGATGTCCGTCAGGACCTTCAGCGGCAGGACGTCCTTGGACTCGGACGCGGCCGGACGCGGCACGCCGAGCAGGCACGCCAGCAACAGGGCCGCGAGAAGGGGCAGTCGACGCAGGGGCGCGTGGGAGTACCGGAACATCACGTCATGATCCTCAGCAGGTGGAGGATGCCCCCCGCTACCGCAGCCGCCGGGAGATTGTCGTCGGGAGGGAGGGGCACGAGATCCACAATCGCCGCCCCCAGCGCCGCCGCAAGGCAGGCACCGAGCGCCGGCGCCGCGCCGGTGTCGACCCAGCCCGTCTGGCCCCCCAGGCTCGCGACGCCCGCCCCGAGGGCCCAGGCCGCCGCCGCCCCCACGAGCACGTAGGCACCGGAGCCGATCCAGGTGGCCTTGGGATGCCGGAAGATCGCCGGCGCGGGGATCGCCCGACCGTAGATCGACGCGGCGCCGTCACCGAACGCCAGCACCCCCCACGCCGCAGCAGCCTCCGCGCGCGGCAGCAGCAGCACGAGGCCGAGCACGGCGACGGGGTAGGTCCGCAGGCCACCGAGGAACGACTCCCCGGGTCGGCGCAACCGGGCATCGATGCCGCTCAGGGGGAACACGACCCACCCGAGGAAGACGCCCCCGACCGCCATCACGAGGTGCCAGGGCGAGGGGAGTACGCCGAGCAGCAGGGCCGAGAGCCCCGTGCAGGCGTGGACGCGCGGACGCAGGTACGGCGCGGCCGTACTCATGCCCGCGCGACCGCACGCCAGGGGCCTTCGGTCGCGATCGGCGCAGGCAGCCCCTCGGCATCGAGCGCCTCGTGCCAGAGCACATGCCCCCCCACCCGCGTCACGCGGCGGGCCTCGCGCCACGCGGCGTCGGCATCAGGCCAGCGGCCCAGGCTGTCGCCCGGATACAGCACGAGCAGATCGACCGCTTCGTCCGCGAGCGGCAGCGCCTCGGCATCGGCCAGTGCGAAGTCGGCGGCCGTGCGCGTGAGCGGGGCGAAGTCGAGGGGGATCTCCTTCATGCCACTGCCCTTTGGCGCGGGCAGGAAGAAGTCCTCGACGGTGACGGCGATGTTCCGCGCGCGACGCACACACGCGATGCTGCGATCGAAGCCGAGCACGGCCTCGAGGCGCGTTCCCAGCGCAAACACCCCGCGGCCCACGCCGGAGCCCACGACCACGCCGGTGCCCTGGGCACCGATCGTCCCGGCCAGGGCTGCGAGGGCCACATGCTCCGGGTCGGGCGTCGTGTCGTAACCCTCGGGCGGGTCGCGCGCGAGATCACGGTACTGCGCCACGACCTCGTCGAACGGCACGACGACGTAGCCCGTACCCGCGCGACCGAGCAGGAAGCGCGCCAGGCGCGGGTCGTTGATGGGGCTGCGCCGGTACACGCTGCCCTGCGCCCCGAGGTGCGCCCCGAGGTCGTGGGGCAGCACCGCGACACCGGCCACGATCGGCCAGACCTCACGCTCATCGCGCGAGACGAGGAAGCCCTCGACGACCTCGTCGTCTGCGATGCGCACGGGGTCCAACTCGAGGACGCTCCCCGTGGTGGGCGAGACGAGGCGGTCGGTCCATGCGCGCTTCATCGGATGTCGCTCAGCGCAGGTGGTCGGGTTCGACGAAGTGATACACGACCTGCGGGTAGCTCGCGCGAACCTCGTTCTCGATCTCGTTGAGCTCGCGCATGAGCGTGGCGGCCTCCACCCGCGCATCGCGCGGACGGACCTTGATGGCCACGATGATCGCGTCGGGACCGTGCCAGATCGCGTAGAGATCGAGGACGTCGTACTTGTGCCCGTTCCAGATCGTGATGATCCCGGCACGCAGCTCGTCGCTGATGCTCAACCCGATGATCAGGCGCCGCACGAGCCCGGCCAGGAACACCGCCACGACGAGCAACAGCACGCCGATCACGCAGGTGCCCAGGGCGTCGTAGAAGGGGTTGCCCGTGGCCCAGCTGAGGAGGACCGCCACCAGCGCCAGGACGAGGCCGGCGGTGGCCGCCAGATCCTCGAACACGACGACGAGCAGGTTCACGTTGCCGGTGCTCTTCGACCAGCGCAGGAGCGAGCGACGCCCGCGGACGCGGCCGTACTCCAGCCAGGCCGCGCGCAGGCTGTAGCCCTCGAGGAAGATGCCGAAGACCAGCACGCCCACCGCCCAGCCGGCGTTCGTGAGCGGCTCGCCGGACGTCATCTTGTGGACGCCCTCGTAGAGCGAGAAGGCGCCGCCCAGGACGAACAGGATGATCGCCACGAGCAGGGCCCAGAAGTAGGACTCGCGCGCATACCCGAAGGGGTGGCGCTCGTCGGAGGGCCGCCGTGCGCGGGCGTGGCCGAGGAGCAGGAGCGCCTGGTTGCCCGAGTCCGCCGCGCTGTGCACGGACTCGGCCATCATCGCGCCGGAGCCTGTCACGACCGCAGCCACGAACTTGGCCACCGCAATGCCGGCATTGGCCAGCAGCGCCAGGACCACCACGCGTGTCGAACCACCTGAAGCCACGTCCACCCTCCGAGGTCTCGGCAGATCCTACGGGCCGGACCTCCCCGTGTATCGTTGTGGCGTGGATTCACTCAAGGGCCAGCTCCTGATCGCCCCGGCCTACCTGTCGGATCCCAACTTCTCGCGCTCGGTCGTGCTGATGATCCAGCACGACGAGGAGGGCGCCTTCGGCGTCATCCTCAACCGCCCCACCGGACGCTCGATCGCCGACGTCTGGAGCGAGCTGCGGGGGGAGGCGTGCGGCTGCCGCGAGCAGGTGCATGTCGGCGGCCCGGTCGCGGGCCCCCTCGTCGTGCTCCACACCGAGCCCGCCCTGGCCGAGATGCCGGTGGTCGATGGCATCTACTGCTCCATGAGCACGGAGTCCATCGAGGAGATCGTGGCCGAGGACCGCAAGCTCGTGCGTTTCTACGCCGGCTACGCGGGCTGGGGCGGTGGGCAGCTCGAGAGCGAACTCTCGACGGGCTCCTGGCTCACCACGCCGGCCAATGCACGCAGCGTGTTCCGCACCCCCGACGAGGAACTGTGGACCCACGCGACGCGCGAGGCTTCGGGCACCGATGCGATGCCGCGCTTCGACGACCGCGCCGACGGGACGGACCCGTCCCTGAACTGATGGCGGCCCTCCCCGATCGCATCTGGGTCGTGGGCCCCTGCGGCAGCGGCAAGTCGACGCTCACGAGGGCCCTGGCCACGCGGCAGGGCGTCGAGCCGACCCACCTCGACGACATCCACTGGGCGCCGGGCTGGGTCGAGCGGCCCGAAGCCGAGATGCACGCCGCGCTGGCTCCGATCGTGGCGCGCCCGCGCTGGGTCATCGACGGCAACTACGGCATCTACCGGCAGCGGCACCTGGACCGGACCGACCTGACCGTCTGGCTCGACTTCCCGCTGCGGGTGACGTGGCCGCGGCTCCTGTGGCGCGGCATCCGGCGCTCGGTGAGCAAGGAGAGCGTCTGCAACGGCAACCGGGAGTCCCTCTGGCGTACCTTCTGCGACCGGGACTCGCTGCTCGTCTACTCGATCCAGACCCACGGCCGGCGGCGGCGGGGGTTGGAGGAAGAGCTGGCGACCCGCCCCCATGTGCGGCTGCGATCCCAGAGGGAGGTGGATCGCTGGCTCGCGGGGCTGGGGGGTGAGGCTTCGGGGACGGGTCGCCAGAAGTGTGATGAACGCGGCGGTCTTGGCCGGAGCCCAGAGCCCCCCGCGTCGGAGAGCATTTCATCCCACGACCCTTGATCGGTCCAATCGAATGCCTGTCTCGTCGTGATAACCTGGGACGATCATATGCGCCCCACCATCCGCCAACTCGAGTACCTGGTCGCCGTCGCCGACCACCTCAACTTCCGACGCGCCGCCGAGGCGGCCCACGTCTCGCAGCCGGGGCTCTC
>JARGNS010000352.1 GCA_029213105.1 Planctomycetota bacterium | reverse complement strand
CGTCGCCCACGGGCTTGCCGGACTTGAAGTCCATCACACGGCCCGCGAGCTCGCCCTGGCCCTTGCGATCCGCCCGCGCGCGCCCGAAGAGCGTCGGTCCCCTCTCCGCGGCCTCGCCGGCGGTCTTCCCGTCCGGATCGGCGCCCTCGGCCCCGAGCAGTCCGCCGTCGTCGCGCGCCGCGCCACCGTCGGGGCCCGCCCCGCCGCCCGAGAGCAGGTCCGTACCGCCCGACAGGAAGAACAAGCCCACGATCGCTGCGAGCACGATCAATCCGAGAACCGCCTTGTTGCCCATGAGTCCCTCCGCGTGGCGCCCAGCCTACGCAATCGGGAGGCCCAGGGGGCGTCAGGGCCGCAGCAGGACGACCCGCATCTCACGCTCGCTGCGCCGGCGGTCCTCGAGCCGCACGGTGCGGTAGCCCCGACGCCAGGCCGTGAAGCGGTAGGAGCCGGGCAGGAGGCCGCGGACCTGGAAGCGGCCACGCGAGTCGACCGAGGCACTGCGCGACACCTGCTTCTCCTTGCCGTCCGGGATCCCGCGCAGGTTGACCCGCGAGGAACGGATCGGCGCGCCGGCCTCGTCCACGATCGTGCCCACGAACACCAGGCCGGGATCGAGGTTCAGGCCGACGTTGACGTTGCTGTCGCGCACGACGTTGGCGACATCCGGCTGGGCCGTGAGGTAGCCCTTCTTGTAGGGCAGGAACTTGTAGGCGCCGGGCAGCAGCCCCTGCGTCCGGAACTCGCCCTGTCGATTCGTGTAGACCGTGCGGCCGTTGCGGCCGTCGTACGGATCGGGGGTGATGCGCACGCGCACGCCCGACACGGGCAGCCGCGTGTCCAGGTCGAGCACGCGGCCCTCGATATCGCCCGTGCCCTTCAGCTCGAGCCGCAGCGGCATGGGCGGCGGCTTCTCCCAGGACGCGTGGATCGGGTCGGCCTCGAGGGCTCCCATGGAGGCACGCACGACCACGTTCTTGTCCGGCGGGATGTCGACGATCGTCCAGCGGCCGTTCGCGGCCGTGAAGACCTCGAGGATGCGGCCGGCCTGACGCGCACTGCGCACGACCTGCCCACCGCCGAGGATCCAGACCCGTGCCCCGCCCACGCCCTGACCGGCGCCGTCGAGGACGACGCCCTCGAGCTTGCGGGAGGCAGAGAGCGTGACGTCGAGGGTGGTCGGCTTGGGCTCGAGACCGCCGGGAATGCCGACGCGCAGCTTCTGGCCCGCGATCGGGAACCACGCCGGCGTCTGGACCTGCAGATCGTAGGTACCCGGCACCATGTTGGCCGCGAGGTAGCGACCATCGGGCTTCGTGGTGATCTCGACGGTCGGGCCGCGCCGCATCGCGAAACGCAGCTTCACGCCCGGCAGGGGCTGCTCCTCCGCCGTCTGCACCAGACCCTCGAGCACGGCCCCGGAGAGCAGCACGACGTCGCGCGTGACGGGCTTCTTGCCGCGCAGCCCCCGCAGGGCCCGCAGCACGCCGCGCCGCTGCTTCGGCGTGGGCCAGCGGGCATGGCCCTCGGCCTCGACGAGGAAGTCGCGCGGGTTGCCCTGGGGCACCATGACCTCGTACGTGCCGTCGGGCTTGGTCTCGAACACGGTCTCGAACAGGCCGGCCGAGCGGGGGACCTGGGTCGTCAGGGTGATCTGGGCACCCCCGACGCCGGGGCCCTCCTTGCCGGCGCGGACCTTGCCCTTCAGCGTGACGCCGTCGGGCACCTTCATGTTGATGGCGCTCGTCTTGGCGGGGCCCGCGTAGGTGTTGTGATCGATCTTCGGGCCCTCGGGGACCTGCGCCGTGATCGCGTAGCGCCCGGCCGTGAGCCCCTCGAAGGTCGCGATGCCGTCGGCGCCGGTCGCGCCCTCGATCTGCATGAGCTCGCCGAGATCCCGCGCGCGCAAGAAGATGGCCACATCGGCCACGGCCTCCTTGCCGCGCAGCACCTTCACCTGGATGGCGGCGGGATCGCGGAGGGCGAACTCGAGGTCTTCCTTGGGCGCACCGTCGAGCATCCAGGAGCGCAGCAGCAGGCCCCCGTCCGCGCCGCCGTCGAAGTGCATGGCGTAGCGACCGGGACGGGCCGCGTGCTTGAAGCGGCCGTCGGGCCCCGTGGTGATCTCCTCGAGGGCGCTCACGCCCTTCATGATGATCTTCACGCCGCCGACGGGGCGGCCGTCCGTGTCGACGACCCTGCCCTCGAAGGGCACGCTGACGCTGCCGGCGCCGCTCCCCCCCGGGCCCTCGGGTCCCCCGGCCGCGCCCAGACCGTTCGGGCCGCCCTCGCCCCCGCGCAGCCGGGCGCGACCGGAGGCCGCCAGGGTCGGCGCGTTCTCGGCCTGGGCGCCGGACGTGTTGGCGCGCAGGGACTCGTCGGCCTCCAGCAGGGAGGCGCCCTGCTCGCGCCCGCCGGCGTCGAGGACGGGGGCGAGGACGTCATCCCAGAGCAGCACGCAGACGGCGCCCAGGGCCAGGACGATCAGCAACAGGGGGCCACGCTTGCGCATCTGGATCCCGACGAGTCTAGCGCCTCAGGGTCCTGAACCCGCTGCGTCGGTGCCGGATGCGCCCGATTCACGGCGTCCCCAGGGCCACAGGAGGGCCGCCGCCCCCAGCGCCAGCCCCCAGACCACGGGCCCGTCGTAGAGCAGACGCGTGCCCGCCCACGTGCGCTCCGGCGCCCGGTCGGTCAGGCCGCCGTAGCTGAAGAGCACGAGCACGGCCCCGGCATGGATGCCCACCGACGTCCACAGGGTGCCCGTGCGCGCGTAGGCGGCGCTGAGCAGCAGGGCGAAGCAGAAGAGCCCCAGGGCGGCCGGCCCGAAGGCCTGTAGGTCCACCATGTGCCCCAGCCAGCCGCGCAGCGCCGCCAGGGCACCCGCGGCGTCATGGCTGACGGCCATCTCCAGCTTGCTCGGACGGAAGGCGTGGATGAGGGCGAAGACCGTGGCCGAGGCCAGCACGCCGAAGCGGGGGCCCACGTCCCGGGTCCCGCGGGCGACCAGCCAGCCACGGAAGAACCACTCCTCGAGCAGGCCCGCCACCAGCCCTCCGACGAGGTAGACGCCCAGACGCCGTGCGACCTCGCCCAACCGCAGGGGATCCTCCAAGCGCAGCCAGCCCTGCTGGGCCTGCCAGAGCAGGACCAGGACCAAGGCGAGCACGGTCAGCCCGTAGCCCAGCAGCGCGGGCTTGAGGCGGGCACGCGGGCCCCGCAGGCCGAAGCCGTCGCGCGCCACCCCGCGCCAGGGCCGGATCCGCAGCAGGAACACGAGGGCCAGGGGGATCAGCAGCAGCCGGCGGAACACCCGCAGGAAGTCGCGATCGGTGGGGTCCATCCAGCCGAGGTCGACCAGCACGGCGTGCACCGGCTGCGTGAGGAGGCACGCGAGGGCCACCACCCCACCGACCGCCAGCGGCCAGAAGATCGCGCCGTGGAGCCGTCGAGGCATGCCGCCCTAGACGTCGACGTCGTGGGGCTCGACGCCGGGGCCGTAGGCGATCGGGCCGTCGCCGATGGCCTCGTGCGGGTCGGTGCGGTCGTCCGAAGGCTCTTCGAAGACCTCGATCGGCAGGACGCCCTTCTCCATCAGGGAGTCCAGGAAGGCCACCTCGTCGGAGGTGTCGACGCCCACGATGTCCGTGCGCTCGGCCAGCCGGGCGGCCGTGGCCTGCATGTAGGAGACCATGTCGGTGCCGCCCGCACCCTCCGCCTTCATCATGAATGCCAGGACTTCCTCGGGGCGGCCGAGGTAGACGTCTTCGCCGATGGTGACCTTGTACAGCACGGCCCTAGGATACGCGCATGACCCAGCGTGAGGCCCCTACGCGCGGAGAGGGCCTGTTGGCCTACGTCCTCTCCGCCCTGACCACCCTCCTGTGGGTGGGCTGCGTCCTGCCCGCGGGCCACGTCGCCGATGCGACGGCCGGGGCCGACGCCTCGACCCCGGTCCACCGGGACGCGATCCTGCTGGTCCCGGCGCTCCTGCTGCTGGTCATCATGCCGGTCGGCTGCACCCTGGCCCGGCGGGCCCGCGGGCTGCGGGCCGTGCTGGCCGGCGTCGACGCGTTCGTGGCCTTCTACGTGGCCATCGCGCTGCTGGTCGTCGGCTTCGTCGGGGACGCCCCCTCGATCGTGGCCGTCCTCACCCTCTTCGCCCTGGGGGCCATGGCGGTGGTCGAGGTCGTCCGCCACACGGCGTCCGAGCGGGCCGACAGCGATCAGTCGGCCCTCTGCGGGGCGCGCCTCGCACTCTCCCTGCTCGTCCTGATCCTGCCGCTGCACATCCTGATGCACCCGGACGTCGAGCGCGCCAGCCTGCTCGCGCCGTTCGTGTTCATCGCCGTGGGCGCCGGCGGCTCGCGCATCGCGCGCCACATGCGCGGCCTGCGCCGCACCGCCGCCGTGCTCCAACTCCTGCTGGCCGTGCACCTCCTGATCACCCTGCGCTACA
>JARGNS010000351.1:3970-4460 GCA_029213105.1 Planctomycetota bacterium | reverse complement strand
AACGCTGCCATGCGTGATAAGCTCGGCCGCGGGCTCATGCCCCAGCTTAGGGCGTGGCAGAAGGCGACTGGGAACAGGCACCTCCTCAACCCCCTCAAGGCCAAGTCTGAATTCAACGAGATGGTCCTCCGCGAGCTTGAGCTTGGCAGAGACGCAACGCAGTCGGGACCCGGTGCCGCGGGCGATGCGATTCGTGCGGCGACTGCCGAGATGCGGGAGTGGGGCGACGAGTGGGTTGACATCATGGTTGATTCCAAGCTCATCGAGCCCGACGCTGGCAAGGCCATGAAGGAGCACGGCAACTACTTCTCCCGCCAGATCGAGGGCCGGAGGGTGAACGAACTCGAAGCCCAGTTCCCCCAGAACAACGTCGGCAAGCGGATCTTCAACGAGGTCATCGCCAACGCCAACCGTGTCAGGCTGGGCATCTCCAAGGCCGACTACGAGTTCGGCCGTGGCGTATATGCAACGCTCACCCCGAACTACCGCC
>JARGNS010000351.1:328-3960 GCA_029213105.1 Planctomycetota bacterium | reverse complement strand
AAGGGTCGCAAAGAGATCGACATGGCCAGGGCCAACTGGGTCCGCGACAGGATGAAGAAGGCCGGGTTCTCCGCCGACGAGATCCGCAAGGTGTCCGACCTCGCCACCGATGCTAAGGCGTTGCACGACGAGTACATCGCACCCTTCCGCAACTCCCAGACCTTTGCCCGCTTCTACGCAACAACTGTTCGCGAGGGCAGTTCGGTCGGTGGTGCCGATCAGGTTCGGCTGTTCATGGGCAAGCAGTTGGACCACCTCCGCAGCGTGCTGGCTGAGGAGAAGTGGGCCAACGCCGAGAGATTCAGCGACGAGGACATCGCGGCCATCCTCCAGCAGGTCAGCCAGTCCCTCACCGCTGGCGAGAAGGGCATCCCGTCCAACCTCCGCTACCGCTCCCCGCTCGACGGGTACGCCCAGTTCGACGCGACGGAGATGCTTGAGGCCGAGGGTATTGACGTTGGCAACGGCGTGTCCTTCACCGCCAACGACTTCTTCAACCGCGACATCGGCAGCGTGACCGACCGCTACAACCGCTCGATGGCCGGTGCCGTGGCGATCAACAAGGTCCTCCGTGCCACAGAGCAGAACGCGGCGACAGAGGGCGGCGAGATCACTCCCATCCTCACGCACCAGGCGTTGCTCGACACCTACGCCGAACGGATCAAGGCTGGCGGGCTCGACCCGACCAAGGGCATCGGCAAGGCGGCGTACATCCGGCTGGAGGCTGGCATCCGCGAGATCATGGGCATCCCCCAGCCGACATCGCGTGCCGGTGAGGCCCTGCGTCCCTACCTCAGAACGTGGCGGAAGCTCGTGAACGCCAGGCTGAACGGAACCTTCCAGTTCGCCACCATGCCCGAGTCGCTCCGCATCGCTGGGTACGGCAACATCCAAAACGTGTTCAACGCCATCCCGATGTTCAAGGAGCAGTTGAAGCTCGCTCAGGCCGGGAAGATGAGCAACGAGCAGTTGGACCTCAGCCACCTCATGCACGGCACCATGACCTCCAGCGAGCACAACCCGATGTGGTCGATGATCGACGTTGACGACCCCCGCAACTTCGGCGGCTCGTCCCTGATCGACAAGGGTGAGCGGATCGCCACGGGCATCGAGCGGGCGAGCTTCGTCACCTCCGGGCAGATCCACCTCGACCGGATGCTCCGTCGACTGGCCGCTGGCACCGCGATCAACAAGTACGTCAACGACTTCGCTCGCGGCAAGAAGTGGAACGCAGGGACGTTGCAGGCCCACGGCATGTCTGTGGCCAACTCCGAGCGTGTCGCCGCCGCGATCAAGCACGAACTCGCCAAGCCGGGCGGTGCCATCGAGCGAGTCAAGAGTTGGACCGGACACCGCACCACCAAGTTCCGCCTCGACCAGTTCGAGGACACCACGGCGGCGTGGTTGCTGGTGCAGTCAATGAGCAAGTGGTCGAGCCGCGTGTTCCAGGAGTCCACGACCGGGTCCAAGCTGCTGATCCAGACCGACCCCACACTCGGGCTCCTGACGCACTTCCTCGACTTCGCCATTCAGGGCTGGGAGAAGCACACCCTGTACGGCATCCAGAACTGGCGGGACAGCGAGGTTTACGTTGCGATGCTGCTGACCGGGTTCGCTGGCTCCCTTACCTACATGGCCCAGACCCACATCATGCACGGGCAGAACCCCGAGCAGTTGGAGCGGGCCGGGTTCGGTGACGAGTGGCAGAAGTACCGGATCTTCATGGCTGGCGTCCAGCGTGGCGGTCAGTTCGCCATCCCGATGCAGGCGGCAGACCTGATCGGTGCCAACACCGGCATGGGCGTGCTGTCGGACTCAAGGGCGTCGGGCCTCTCGTTCTACGGCGAGACCCCGCTCGAATCCAACCCCTCGACCGACACGATCGACGCCGTGAGGCGGGCGATGCAGGGGGTCGGCAGAACAATCTTCCACGGCGACGACTTCTCCCGTCAGGACGCAGACGCCATCTGGAAGTCCCTTCCGATGCAGAAGCACCCGGTCATCAACAACCTGCTCCAGGCTGTGACCAGGAACCTCCCCGAAGAATCTCGGGACTAAGTGTTACACTCTGAGACAGAAAGTGGTACAATGATGGCAGACGAGACACACGCCCAAGCCCTGACGCGACTGATTACGGAGAACATGCTCCGAATCCTGACTAAGGGACGCAAGCAGACCACCAAGGACGGCAGCCTCGTCACGGTCGATGCAGGCCCCTCAGACATCCGCGAGGCCCGAGCATGGGTCAAGACGCTGGAGGGCAAGGGAGAGCCAATGGAGGCCGGGAGCCCGCTCAGTGAACTGAGGCGAGCCGCGGCACTCAGACTCAGCGGCGGGTCCATCGACATGGGCGAGGGACTGGCTGATACGGGGAGTTGAATGACTCGACGCAAGATCATCAAGGCCGCGTATGTGACCGATCCGCATTGCCCGTTCCAGAACAGCACGTCTGTGTACTGGGCACTCGGACAGATCCGCGAATACAAGCCGGACTACCTCATCATGGGCGGCGACCTGTTCGAGGCCAGTGCCGCGAGCAGGTTCGAGAACGAGGACAAGCATGACCTCAGAGACGACTACAGAGCGGGTGCTCGCCTGCTTGATGCCCTGGCCGACGCTGGGGCTGGAGCCGATCTTGTGTGGTGTCGCGGCAACCACGACGACAACATCGCGTGTGTGGGCCGCATTCAACGCGGCCTCCGCTCTCAAGTCCACTGGTCAGCCAGTGAGTGGGCAGATTCGTTTCGCCGGTGGAAGCAGATCCCCTACGACTACTCCGCCGACGGGTGCTTCCAACTCGGGCAGGTGATGTTCTGGCACGGCTTCCACAACGAGGAGATGGACGCCATCAAGCTGAACAACATGACCGGGGGCCACGCTCACCGGCTGGTCGTCGGCGGTCACACGCACCGGCCCCACGGACCCACTCAGGTCATGCGGACCAAGAAGGTGCCGTTGCCGCTGTGGTACGCCAATGGTGGCACGCTCGGCCCGACCCGTCCCGCATGGACGCAGCGTCAAGACACGAGTGGATGGAAGGCTGGATTTGTCATGGTCGAACTCACTGCCGGGCGTGCGTGTCAGCCTGGGCGGAACTGGGATTGTGTTGTTGAGGTGATGAAGTGAAGTGTCCATCGTGCGGCCGAAGCGTTTATCATGACGAGTTCGACCACCGCAAGCAGCAGTGCTTCTCGTGCATGGAGCCGTGCCCAGGTACCCGAGTCGAGTCCCAGCAATCCTTCCCCACCGGAGCCGTGCGTGACACCCACGAGGGCAAGCCGCGTCTCGACCTGCTGTCGTGGCCGGAACTCGAACGCATCTCGCAGCACTACGCCAAGGGTGCCGAACACTACGGCGAGTTCAACTGGCAGAAGGGCATCCCGTCCAGCCGGTACTTGCAGTCGCTGCTGAGGCACGTCTCGTCGCTGGCCCAAGGCAAGTACGACGAGGACCACGCCTCCGCCATCGTGTTCAATTCTTGCGGGATCATGTACAACCAGCGAGCCTTCGCCGACAACCCCGAGATCAACGACCTACCTGGCTGGAGCCCCGATGCCGAGACGACCAACGGAGACTGAGGTTCGATTCGCAGAGATCGAGAAACGCATCCGGCTCGCTAGAGGCAGCGTTTC
>JARGNS010000351.1:0-318 GCA_029213105.1 Planctomycetota bacterium | reverse complement strand
ACGAACAACAAGGGACATCTCGTCCAGCACGACCCTGCTCGCGTCGGACTCGATACTCATGGTCGATGCCTCTGGCGGGGCTGTGACCGTCACGCTCCCCAACGTCTCGTCAGCTACAGACCTGCAACTCGATATCAAGAAGGTGGACTCGTCGGCCAACGCCGTGACCATCGACGGGTTCAGCACGCAGACGATCGACGGCTCGACTACGCAGACACTCAACACGCAATACGACAGCCTCACGGTCATCTGTGACGGCACTGAATGGTGGATCATATGACCTACATATCCCAGAAAGACTACAACCTCGAAGTTCTG
>JARGNS010000350.1:3972-4466 GCA_029213105.1 Planctomycetota bacterium | reverse complement strand
GCGTGTGGCCTGCCGGTGCGACCTGGAAGGGCCCCGCGCAGTGGACCGAGGTCGAGCCGCCCGAGGGCGGCTGGCCGCTCGACGTCCAGGTGGATGCCGCGCGCCTTGCCCAGGAGGATGCGGCCGACATCAAGCGCCAGGCCGCCTGGTTGACCTACCTCCGTGGCGCCGCCGCGCACGTGCTGCCCGTCAAGCCCGCCGCCGAGCTGCAGGCCGAGCTGCAGGCGAACCTCATCGCGCCGCTTGCCGAGGTGCGTGCCCAGCGCCCGGACCTCGCGGTACCCGTGCATTGCCTGCTGGGCGACGTCTACCATCGGCTCGGGTTGTCCCTGCGCGCCGAGACCGAGTACCAGGACGCGCTGTCGCTGGCTCCCGGCTGGCGTGAGGCCGGCTTCGGCCTCTACGTGAAGGTGCGGGGACCGTGGGCGAGCACCGCGAAGCCCGGCGGCCCGACCGACCTCAAGCAACTCGGCGAGCACGCCCAGACGATGTTC
>JARGNS010000350.1:0-3962 GCA_029213105.1 Planctomycetota bacterium | reverse complement strand
GATGTTGGAGGGGGGCGAGCATCCGGCCGCGGCGAACTACGCCGAGGACGGGCTGACGCTCGCGATGGCCCTGTTGGCCTACAAGGCGGGCAACTTCGAGTGGGCCGAGCGTGACCTGACGACGCTGGCCGCGCGCTATCCCTTCGACGCGTTCCTCGATGCGCATCGCCGCCTGGCCATTCGCGGCAAGCGTGCGAGCGGCGAGGAAGCGCTCCGCACCAAGGCCGACGAGGCCAAGAAGCTCCCGCGTGCCACGATCGAGACGACCGCCGGCGACATCGTGCTCGAGCTGTTCCATGACGATGCGCGCAACACCGTCTTCAACTTCGTCTGGCTTGCCAAACACGGCTTCTACGACGACTGCGCCATCCACCGTACGGTGCCGGCGTTCCTCGTGCAGACCGGCGATCCCTTCTCGCGCAAGGTGAGTGCGCGTCCCGAGCTCGTGGGGTCCGGCACGCCGGGCTATGCGATCCGCACCGAACTCGGCAAGCGCTGGCCGCTGCGCGGCTACGTGGCCCTGGCCAATGGCGGCGCCAACACGGACGGTTCCCAGTTCATGATCTTCACCGGTACGGCCGTTCATCTGCACGGCGAGGTCACGGTGTTCGCGCGTGTCCTCGAGGGCCTCGGGATCGTCGAGCGCCTGCAGGCGGGCGCCAAGGCCGATCGCATCGTGAAGGTCACGGTCACGGGGCTCGATCCGGAGCGCACCTACCAGCCCTCGACCGTCGCGGGCAATCGCGCCCCGGCCCCCCGGGTGCCGCCCGTGCGCGGTGATCCCAAGTAGCGCTCCGCCTCGGGCCGCGTCGTATGATCGCCGCCCCGCCGCGGCACTCGGTCGCCGGCGGCAGAGGACGTGCGCTATGAGCTACTCGACCCGCGATGCGCGCCGGTACTACGGCGTCGATGCCTGGGGGCAGGGCTACTTCGGAGTCAACGGCCGCGGCCACCTGACCGTCCATCCCAGTCGTGGCAGCCGGCGCGTGGACGTGCATGCGCTGATCGCCCGGCTCAAGCGCCGCAAGCTGCGCTTCCCGCTGCTGCTGCGCTTCCCGCAGATCCTCGAGGATCGCGTGCATGAGCTGTTCGATGCATTCGACAGTGCCATCGGGGAGTTCCACTTCGACGGCGCCTATCGCGGTGTGTTCCCGATCAAGGTGAACCAGAACGCCGACGTCGTAGCCTCCATCGTGAAGGCCGGCCGCAAGCGGGGCATCGGGCTCGAGGCCGGCAGCAAGGCCGAGCTGGCCGTGGCGCTCACGCACGATCTCGAGGATGACGCGGTCATCGTCTGCAACGGCTACAAGGACGAGGACTACGTACGCCTTGCGTTGCGCGGTCGGCAGCTTGGTCGCAAGGTCTTCCTGATCATCGAGAAGCCGCACGAAGCCGAGATGATCGCGCGCGTCTCGAAGGCCATGGGCATCAATCCGCTCATCGGCGCGCGTACGCGCCTGCAGGCCCGCGGCTCGGGCATGTGGGAGCGCTCCAGCGGTGCGGGTGCGAAGTTCGGGCTCACGACCCAGGAACTGCTCGACTCGCTCGAGATACTCACGAGTCACGGCCTGGCGGACCAGTTCCGGCTGCTGCACTTCCATGCCGGCAGCCAGATCACCGAGATCCGGCGCATCAAGAGCGCCGTGCGCGAGGGGGCGCGCATCTTCGCGACGCTGCGCGCGGACGGCTACCCGGTCGAGTACCTGGATGTCGGCGGTGGGCTCGGCGTGGACTACGACGGCAGCAACACGTCGTACGAGGCGAGCATGAACTACTCCGTCTCGGAGTACGCCAACGACGTCGTCTACATCGTCAAGGAAATCTGCGACGCCGAGAACGTCCCGGTGCCGACCTTGATCTCCGAGTCCGGTCGTGCGCTGACGGCGTACCACGCCGTGCTGATCAGCGAGGTCGGCGGGCAGAACCAGGACGAGAACGGCGACGACATCTTCGTGCCCGTCGATGCCCACGACACCGTCCAGGAGCTCTACGAGATCTGGGAGGGGATGGGCCGCAAGAACCACCGCGAGTTCTTCCACGATGCCGAGGCCAAGCGCGAGGAGCTGCTGAAGCACTTCGACCTGGGCTTCCTGTCCCTGCGTGATCGGGCACTCGCCGAGCGCCTCATGGGGCGTGTGCGCCGCATGGCGGTGGCGTTCGCCAAGGAAGAGCGCTTCGTGCCCGAGGAGTTCCTCGACGTCGAGAAGCAGCTCGTGACGAAGTACATCGCGAACTTCAGCGTGTTCCAGTCCCTGCCGGACCACTGGGCGCTGGACCAGCTCTTCCCGGTGCTTCCCGTTCACCGTCTCGATGAACGCCCGACGGTCTCGGCGACGCTGTGCGACGTGACGTGCGACTCCTTCGGTGAGATCGACGAGTTCGTGGACCTGCGCGAGAAGCGCACCAGCCTCAAGCTGCATGCGCTCCAGCCGGGCAAGCCGTACTACATCGCGGTGGCCTTGCTCGGGGCGTACCAGGATGTGCTGGGTGACTACCACAACCTGTTCGGCCGCGTCGACGAGGCGCACGTGACCGTGACGAAGGGTGGTGCGACCCGCGTCGTGAAAGCGCTCCCGGGCGACGACGCCCACGAGGTGCTGGCGCTCTTCGGTCACCAGGCCGAGTCGATGGTCGAGCGCGTGCAGGAGCGTGCGGATGCCTTGGTTGCGGCGCGCAAGCTCACGAAGGCCGCGGCCAAGCAGGCCGTACGCGGCTATGCCGAGAGCCTGGAAGGCTACACGTACCTGAACTTCGGTTGATCGCGCCGGCGTGGGTGCGCCCCCACAGCGGAGACGGCGCGGACCGCGGCCTAGGCGTCGGAGGCAGGCTTGCGCTTGAGGGTCAGGATGTGGCCCATCTTCTCGCGCTTGGTGCGCAGGTACGCCTCGTTCGACTCGTTCGGCTCCATCTCGAGCGGCACGCGGTCGACGATCTCGAGCCCGTAGCCCTTGAGGGCCCGATACTTGACCGGGTTGTTCGTGAGCAGGCGCATCTCGCGGACGCCGAGGTCGTGGAGGATCTGGGCACCCACGCCGTAGTCGCGGTGGTCGGCCTTGAAGCCGAGCTCCACGTTGGCCTCGACCGTGTCCATGCCGCCGTCCTGCAGCGCATAGGCCTTGATCTTGTTGACGATGCCGATGCCGCGGCCTTCCTGGCGCATGTACAGGATGACGCCACGGCCTTCTTCGCCGATGCGCTTCTGGGCCGCACGCAACTGCTCGCCGCAATCGCAGCGTCGCGAGTGGAAGAGGTCGCCCGTCAGGCACTCGCTGTGGGCACGCACCAGCACCGGCTCGGGGATCGGCTCGTTGGTCGTGTCCTCACTCGGCGGCACGATGCCCATGCTGAGCGCCAGATGCGGCTCGGGGTCGGCCTTGGACTGGTAGACGTGGATGTCGAACTCGCCGAAGTCCGTGGGGAGCTTGGCGGTGGCCTCGAGGGTGATGAGGCGTTCCTTGCGTCGGCGCCACTCGATGACGTCACGCACGGTGCAGATCTTGAGGCCGTGCTCGGCGGCGAAGGGCTCGATGTCGGGCAAGCGCATCATGTGGCCGTCGGGCTTCATGAGTTCGCTGATCAGGCCGACGGGGCGCAGTCCCGCGAGGCGGCAGAGGTCGACCGAACCCTCGGTCTGGCCGCTGCGACGCAGGACGCCGTCATCGGCGGCACGGATGGGGTAGACGTGGCCGGGACGTGCGAGGTCGTCGGCGGTGCAGGCGTCGTCGGAGAGCAGGCGGATCGTCGTGGCGCGATCGGCCGCGCTCACGCCGGTCGTGACGCCTTCGCGTGCCTCGACGCTCACGGTGAACTGCGTGCCGAAGCGCGAGGAGTTCTGCGTGCTGTTGACCTGCAGCGGAAGGTCGAGCATGTCCGCGCGCTCACCGGGGAGCGTCGCGCACAAGATGCCGCTCGTGTAGCGCAGCATGAAGGCGACGTCTTCCTGGCGCACGAACTCCGCGGCC
>JARGNS010000349.1:287-4471 GCA_029213105.1 Planctomycetota bacterium | reverse complement strand
CTGCCGCTCCCGGCTGCGCCGGTCGCGACACCGGGGCTACGCGGGCCTACGGCCCGCGCTTCACGCCCCTTCGGCCGTATCCGAACCACGCACGCGAGCCGGCGTAGCGTGCAGGAACCGTGCGCACTGTGACGTGGGACCAGCCCACGCCTTGCGTGGGTGGGTGGTGGTGGTCGTCGTCGTCAGAAGCGCACGTCGCGGTCGCGAACCGCCGCGACGCGCTGCAGGTAGTCCTCGCGCGGAATCTCCACGCAGCCGAACTGCGCCAGGTGCTCGGTCATGAACTGCACGTCCAGCAACGCGAACCCCTGGGCCCGGAGATGGCGCACCAGGCTCACCAGGGCCACCTTCGACGCGTCCCGCACCCGGTGGAACATCGACTCCGCCGCGAAGCCGGCGCCAAACGCCACCCCGTAGATCCCCCCCACCAGGGCCTCCCCCTGCCACACCTCCAGGGAATGGGCATGGCCCTCGCCGTGGAGCGCCCCGTAGCAGGCCTGCATCGCCGCGTGGATCCACGTGCCGTCCGGCCGGCGCTCGTCGCAGGCCGCCACAACCGCCCCAAACGCCTCATTGCGGGAGAGCCGGAAGCCCGCCGAGGCGATGGTCCGCTCCAGCCGGCGCGGCACATGGACAGCCTCCAGGGGCAGGATCGCCCGCGGGTCCGGCGACCACCACAGGACCGGATCGTCGGCGTCGTACCAGGGGAAGATCCCGTGCCGGTAGGCCTCCAGGACCAGCGCCGGGCCCAGGACGCCCCCCGCCGCCACCAGGTCCTCCCCGGGATGCATCGGGACCCCGGCAAAGGGGCTCGGCGGGCCGGATCGGGGGGACTCGTCGGCGCGTGTCATGGGCTCGTCTCGAAAGGTGCGGCTCCGCCGGGGCGTAGGCTTTTCGTGGTGTCTCAACTCGTCCAAACCCAAGTGTTAACAGAGGCTTACGGGGTTGCCCGCGAACGCCGACAGTCATACGCTCTCCCCTTGGACCGAGTGCCACACGACCCGGGATGGTCGGCACTCAGCCGGGAGGTATTGGACGATGCACCGACGCACCCTCAGGGGCGCTCTGAGCCTTGCCGTAGGCGCTTGCACACTGGTCGTTGTGGCCAGTGGGCTGACTGCCTGCCAGAGCAGCGTGGCACCCGCAAATGGCACGACGACGGCTGTCGCCGCCGCGCCCGTCTACAACGCGTGGACGACCCCGCCTGCCGCGGGCACGCGCTACGCCGCGATGCCGGGCCAGGCCAACGCACTGCAGCCCGCACCGCAAACCGTGCAAGCACCCGTCGCGCAGGCCCAGCCGCGCCTCGAGCGCTACGGCCCCAGCGGCATGCCGCCGCCCCCGCCCCCGCCGGATCAGAGCATGCCGGTCACCGGCGCTCCCGTAGGCAACTACGCCTACGCAGCCGCACCCGGGGCCGTCGCGGCGACCGCCCCGTGCGATCCCTGTGCCCCCGTCGTGTCCGCGACGCGCGGCGTCTGGCAGGTGCCAGAGCGCTGCTACAACGGCTGCGGCCTGCCCTGCGCCCAGGGCATCAGCATGTGGCATGTACGCGGTGTCGTGGGCCTGGCGACCTTCGCCGGGACCGACAGCGCGGAGCCCTGCATCTACTACGGCGTGGACATCGGCCGCACGTTCTGCGGCTGCTGGGGCCTCGACCTCTACTACCGCTACAACAGCGGCCGCTTCACGCGTGAGCCCACCCCCGGGATCACGTTCAAGGACGGCGGCGAGTGGCACCACGTCGGCGTCAAGTTCACCTACGAGTGGGGCATCGGCAGCTCGCCCTTCTACCTCTGGGGCGGCATCGGCGGCGGCTACTTCTGGACGGACGAGTACATCGCCAACGACGACGGCCCCGAGGTGTTCCTCGAGGGCGGCGTCGCCTGGAACCTGGGGCGCAACTGGGCGATTCGTGCCGGCGTGAACGCGCACGGCATGAACACCTCGGTCACGCGCCGACTGCCGGCCAACGACGGCCAGGATCGCTTCCTCTGGATCATCGCGCCGGTGATCGAGCTCGAGGGCCGCTTCTAGCCGCCCCCCACCCCCCGAACCGGGGCTCCGCGTCGCGCACGCGGGACTTCGGACGTTCACATTGCGCAACGCACGATGCGAGAGCTGGACAGGAAAGAGGTCGAAACGCCTGGTGTCGCGATCCGGGACGTCGACCTAAACAACTGACATCAAGAGAGTTACGGATTCGGGCTGAATCCTGGCACGAACGGATCCTCCGCGGGTCTGGGAGTTGCCATTGCGAGGGCAGATCATCGACTCTGCCTTCGAGCCCACCGAGGCTCACCTTGGGAGACCCCTCCTATGACATTCCGAAACTTGCTGATCGCCGCGACCCTCCTGGTCATCTCCGGATGTGGCTGCAACGACGACTCGACGCCCCCCGGCAGCACGCCGCCGGTGGCGATTCCCGCCCGCCTGGGCGTGAAGACGCGAGTGCCCCCGATCCCGGTGCCGCCCCCGACCGTGGTGCAGCCCTTCAAGATCGATGTGGCCTTCATCTTGGATGACGGCGATCACATGATCGACAAGGTGCTCGGCATTCTTCCGGACAACCAGCCGGACGACAAGCGCACCCGCATGCAGGGGGCCCAGGCGATCTTCCGCAACGTCGAGGCGAACATCCAGCAGCGGTTCGAGGACGAGTGGGTCGCGCAGCACCCGGGAACGACGCCCCCGCCGATCGACCTGGCCTTCGCCGTAGCGCGCTTCGAGGACTTCGGTGGCCCCTTCGCCGAGGCTCGCAACCGCGGCAACGCACAGGACCCGGACATCACCTCGCGCAACAACGACCGCGACACGCGTCCCTTCATCCTGAACATGCCGATCCTGCGCCAGGCGCACCCGAACTTCGGGACGTACTTCGCCGACGCCATCGAACGCGAGGCGCCGGGCGACGGCCATCCCTTCTTCGAGCTGTTCCAGGGCACGTTCGCACGTGCCGCCGACCCGCAGAGCGGCATCGAGGCGCTCTGGCAGGTCGCCGCCCCGACGGCCGCCAATGGCGACATCGGCGGCTTCGATGCGGACGGCAACGGCACCACGCTCGGCAGCGGCGCCCCGACCACCCAGGGTGTCGGCTGCGTCGTCGAGATTCCGATCGGCACCGTGAACGGCGGCCCGTTCCAGGCCGGTGAGGACCTCACCTTCTCTCCGAGTGGCGCCCGGGGCGTGGCCCTCGAGGACACCGCTGACGGTGCGACCGTCCTGCGCTACATCATCACGGAGTTCCCGAACGACCCGGAGAACGACACGACGACCCCGGCCCAGGCCGGCGACACGGTCCTCGGCCTGCTCTCGGGCACCACGACGACCACGACAGCCGCCGGCTCGTTGGTCGACGTGAACCCGCAGACCTGCCCCGGCGCGACGGGCGACGTCCCGGCCGTGCGCTTCCAGCCCTACCCGGCCGCGACGCTGCTTCCGGCAGGGACCAACGCCGCCGGCCAGGACGACGACGGCGAGCCGCTCTTCCAGGTCGCCGACGAGAACGGCACGCCCGTCTCGATCCCGAACCCCGCCGGGGGCGCCGGGATCCCGAGCCCCGCGTCCGGCAACATCGGCCAGGTCGGCTGGCGCCCGGAAGCGGCGCGCTTCGCCATCCTCTCCTCGAGCCTCGCCACGGTGTCGCCGACGGAGACCACTCCCCAGGGCACGCCCGAGCTCCCTGGCTTGCTCCCCCCCCCGGCCGACACCGAGATGGTGACGAGCACGGCGGGTGCGCCCGACGCGCCGCGCGAGCAGCGCGACGTCCTGCTGGGCGCCTTCGACGGCGGTCCGCTGCTCATCCAGGGCACGCCCTACACCCAGCGCCGCACGGGAGTCCGTGGCGGTGAGGTCGCCCCGACGAACGCCCACACGGTGGAGGAGACGATTGCCCGTCTCAACGAACTCGACATCGAGGTGCTCTTCCTCGGCACGCCCATCCAGGGCGGGCTCGACACGAAGCCCGGCATCACAGGCGTGAACGGTGACCTCGACAGCCACATCGAAGGCGACAAGTTCGATCCGACCGATGCCACCAAGGTCCGCCCGGACTTCGCACCGTGGTTCTGGATGAACGCCACGAACACGCTCACGATGCCGCCCGTCACCTCGATCCCGAAGGCGGGACGCGTCACGCCCACCCTCTTCGGTGGCGACTCCAGCCTGTTCTGGGGCGTCTACAA
>JARGNS010000349.1:0-277 GCA_029213105.1 Planctomycetota bacterium | reverse complement strand
CGGGCCTGGACGAGAGCACCATTCGTGCGGTCCTCACGGACGACCTCGCCGAGCGCATCGTCGCGTGGATCGACGGCGGCTACGTCGTCGGCGGCGCCACGCCGGGCGTCCGCCCGCCGCTGCCGACCGTGGCCTACGAGATGACCCTCGTGCTCGGCCAGGGTGGCAACCCGGACGTGATCCAGGTCGCACCGCCCGTCGGCGGCCCGCCCGCGACGACCGCGTTCACCCAGACCGTCCAGATCCCGACCTACTGGAGCGACGAGGCGGCCCCGGC
>JARGNS010000348.1:2748-4503 GCA_029213105.1 Planctomycetota bacterium | reverse complement strand
TGCCGGGCATCCCCCGGGAGGCCGAGGACCGCGCCGTCGAGCGCGATGTGCGCCTCGCCGCCTCCGAGCAAGCCGCGCTGCACATCTGCCATGTCTCGACGGCAGGCGCCGTCGACGCCATCCGCCGTGCCCAGGCCGAGGGGCTGCCCATCACCGGCGAGGTCACGCCGCACCATCTCGTGCTGACCGCCGAGGACGCGGTCGCAGGGGGCACGGACTTCAAGATGAAGCCGCCGCTGCGCGACCGCGAGGATGTCGATGCGCTCATCGAGGCGCTTGCGGATGGGACCCTCTCCGCCGTCGCGACCGACCATGCGCCCCATAGCGACCAGAGCAAGTCCGGCGGCTTCCTGCGTGCGCCGTTCGGGGCCATCGGCGTCGAGACGGCGTTCCCCGTGCTCTACACGCAGCTCGTGCGGGGGGGGCGGCTGCCCCTCGCGCGCCTGGTCGAGAGCCTCACGGCCGGCCCGTGTGCGGTGGTCGGGCGGGAGGCGCCGCGCCTGGTGGTGGGGGCGCGGGCGCGCCTGAACCTGCTGGACCTCGAGACCGCGCGTCCCGTGGACCGTGGGACGCTGGCCAGCCGCAGCCACAACTGCCCGTTCCATGGCCAGATCCTGACGGGATGGCCCGCCGCGGCCTGGATCGATGGAGCCCTGCGGGCCCATTCGGGCGCCACGCCCGTGCGAATTCGCACCATGCGGGCGGGGGCGCCCCCGTCCGAATCGTCCTCCTAGGCTCCGCTGGGGGGCCTAAGTGCCTGTCAGCCCAAAGGTTGCGTCTTCCTGAGGGGGACGACCCCGTTGGAATGGGGTTTGCCATGGGGGGGGACGTGGCTCCGACCCGTTCGGTGCGCCGCGGAAGGCCAAATCTCTTTACCGGGAGAAGCGGTCTCCGTAGAGTACCGCCGGGATCCGGAGGTGGAGTTGCGTCGCGGCCGTGAGTTGCGGAAACGGCGGAACTTCCTGCCACAGCGTCGGTAAGGCCACAACATCGTTGAGGTCGGGCCGCGCACATGGGTCATGCATCCCGGAAGGGCCGGGATGCGAGCCTTCGGACAGACGAGAGACGCCGGGTCGACAGGCGCCACGTACGACCACGGCATCGAGGAGCGCATGCATATGCTTCCCAGAATCTTCGCCCGCACGAGCACGATCGCGACCTTGTTCGCCGTACTCGCGCTGTCCTGCTTCGCCACGTCGTGTGGCAGCAGTGGGTACGCAGCCAAGCCCATGATCCTCGTGGAGCTGCAGTTCCTCGATCGCGGTCTGTCGCCTACGGCGCCGACCGGTACGAAGAGCCTGCCGCGCAACGCGATCGTCGGCCTTGTCTTCTCCGAGGTGGTCAACCCCGGCTCCGTCAACAACCAGACGGTGCAGCTGCGGTACGGCGCTTCGTTCCAGAGCGTGCCGGACGGCTCGTTCCAGATCAGCGGCAACCGCGTGCTGTTCGACCCGACCACGACGGCGCAGGGCCAGCCGAACCCGCCTGGGTTCCTGCCGGTCACGCAGTACATCATCGACATCCCGGGTGTGGACGAGCAGGCGAGCGTCATCGAGAACCTCGATGCCGACCCCAACCTCAACACCTTCTTCACCCAGTTCACCACCTCGGATGGCTGGCTGCGTGAGTTGGTGCCCCCGCAGGTCGTCGAGATCATCTTCAACCCCGAGCAGGATGTGCTCACGAAGAACGTCCCGGGCAACGGCCTGATGGGCGTCGTCTTCGATGAGGCCATGTCGCCGGGCACGTTCATCC
>JARGNS010000348.1:0-2738 GCA_029213105.1 Planctomycetota bacterium | reverse complement strand
CCAGGGCCGGCAGGCCGACGGCGGTACGATCGACATCCGCTACGTCGACGACTCGGCTTCGATGGGCATCAACGACCAGAACGGTGTCGCCGGCGCCTCGGTCGACGGTTCGTTCACGCCGGCACCCGACTGGAAGACCTGGTGGTTCAAGCCGCTCTTCTCGTGGGGCACGGCCAAGCTCATCTGGACCGTCGACATCTTCCAGGGCATCACGGACCTGTCCGGCAACCTGCTGGTGAACCCGGGCAGCTACGGCCCGTACACCGGTGACGGCACCGGCATCCAGACGGGCAAGACCCTGAAGGAGGAGTTCACCAACGCGGCCATGTCCGATCCCTTCGCGACCGACGCCGACTGGGCCTCGACCGAAGAGGGTTGGGTCCTGGGGCAGCCGGTGTCGAGCCGCCAGGCCTACATCTACAGCTACGTCGAGACCGACAACGGCAGCAACTCGGGTCGCGGCCAGTACGCGCCCCTCGCAGCCCCGCTCATCGGTGCCGACATCAACACCTACGTGCCGAACGTCTCCCCGCCGTCCTCCTCGGGCCGCCGTGTGATGTGGGCGTTCTCGGCCACCAAGATCGGTCAGAAGGGTTCGGTCACCGCGATCGCGTGGGGCCCGGACAGCAACGCCACCTTCGCGGCGACGTACTCGAACGTGAAGCTGCGCATCGGCTACCAGAAGGCCGACAGCCTGTCGCTCTCCCCGAGCTTCAGCGGCAACTACGATGGCCAGCCGGCCGTGATCTACGACGGCACCTACTCGGTGCAGCAGGCGGCCAACGTCGGCGACACCCCCGGTGAGCCGGCCGTCGCCCACCAGGCCGGCTACTCGATGAACCCCGGCTGCACGACGAACGGTGACTGGAACCAGCCTCTGTTCAACGCCTCGGGTTGGTACGACTGGCCGGAGCTCAGCACGTTCTTCGAGTGGGATCCCCAGGGCAGCCCCGACACCAGCTCCAAGGTGATGCTCTTCGACGCTTCGGTCGTCGAGGGTGACAGCTTCCAGCAGGTGCGCGGTTGGTTCGGCGTGACCTACCCGTGCTCGGGCGTCCTGATCGGCGGTCTCCCGCTGACCCGCATGTACGCGACGTACGAAGAGGACGAGCCGAACCCGGCTTCGAACTTCGTCGGCGGCATCCAGAACCCCGAGCAGTCCGTCTCGGACACGTGCTTCACCATCACGCGTCGCGTGAGCACCGCCCAGTCGCTCTTCTATGCGCCGGGTGCCGGTGACAACACCACCTTCGGTGACGCCACCAACTACTCGCCGGCTCTCCTGGATCCGTCCGTGCAGGTCGGTGGAGCCGCAGCCGAGGTCGACTTCCAGGGCGCCGACGCCTTCGACCTCGACCCGGTCACGGGGCAGCAGATCATCAACCAGGCCGCGGACTTCACGAAGGACGACGCCACGGGCGAGCCGATCTGGGTGAAGGACATCAACCTGTGCGATGGCATGCGGAACCTCCGCTGGCGCCTGCGCCTGATCTCGAACCTGATCAGCCTGGAGATCGGTCGCATCAGCAAGATCACCGTCCCGATGACCAACAACTAACGATTCACCCTCTCCTTCGGGGGAGGGGACCGAGGCGCCGGTCACTGGACCGGATCGGCGTCTCGGCCACATGCTCTGCCGCGGGTGGCTCCCGCGGTCGAGTCCACGGTCCACTCAGGCGGTCGGGCGTAGCCTGACCTCCGGCCGGGGCGGGTGCTGGCTAGCAGCTGGCGTCCGGGGCTTGGCTTCCAACAGCGGATCGTTCCTGACACGCGTCGTCCACTCGGTTGTGGAAGACACGGCGCACGCAGGCGACTCCGGGAGAGCACTCGACATGCATCGTTCTCGTCTTGTCTTCACGCTGGCGCTCGTGATCCTGCTCACGGCGTCGGTCTCGATGACGTCCTGTGGCGGCGGCTCGGGCGGCGGCAGCAACCCCGACCTGGTGTTGCTCGGCTTCAACGTGCCCAACCTCTCGGGCATCCCGTTGAATCAGGCGCTCATCTTCACCTTCAGCGCCAACATCAACCCCGCCACGATCACACCGGACAGCCTCCGCGTGGTCGGGACGACCGGCCCATTCTTCGAATCGACGGTCGTGGACGGCAACCTCGTTGCCCTCATCCCGACCGTGCCGGCCTTCGCGGACTACTCGGATGCTGGCTACGCGCCGGACACCGAGTACACCGTGAGCCTCACGGAGTTCCCGGCCGTCACGACCATCGAGACGACCACGGGCAAGCCCCTGCTCTCGTCCGCGTCCTTCACCTTCCGGACGCTGCCGGCTCCGAGCCCGGACATCATCAGCAACGTCCGCTGCAACGGCCCGGACGGCATCCTCGGCACGGCCGATGACACGACCCCCGCGAGCGCGTCGTTCTTCGTCGAGCCCCGCCGCGCCATCCGCCACGGCACCCCGCCGAGCCTCGGTGGACTCAGCGACGACGAGGGCTGCCTGCAGAACTCGGCCAACCCGCTGTACCAGCCGCCGCTGAGCGACCCGAGCGCCATCCAGGCCGGCTCCGGTCCCGGTGCGCGTCTGCTCTGCATGCAGAACGAGGGCTCGCCCCGCGTGGTCCCGACCCTCAGCACCCCGACGCACAACCAGCCGGCGGTCGGTAGCCCCTCGGCCACCAACCCCGGCCTGATCGACCTGCCCGCCATCCGCGTGAAGGTGAACGAGCCGCTGGATCCGCTCACGATCGAGCCCTTCTTCAACGGCACCCCGGTGAACGTGCAG
>JARGNS010000347.1 GCA_029213105.1 Planctomycetota bacterium | reverse complement strand
GAGGTCGACTTCCTCGAGGTCTTCATTCCATCGAACATCTTCCTGTCACTCACCCGGGACTATGTCCCGGGAGTCATCCTCCTCTGCATCTGCATCGGGCTCGCGATCGGGCAACTTCGTCGGCGCCGGCTCCTGATCGCCCAGCTGGACATGCTGGGGGAAGCCCTGATCTGGGTCAGCTCCGCCATCACGCGCCTCTCACCGCTGGGCGTCTTCGCGCTCGCCGCGAGCGCCGCAGGGACCATGACCCTGGGCGAGGCCGCCCGCCTTCAGGCCTACCTCCTCTCCTATGGCGTTGGCGTGCTGCTGCTGGGCACACTCGTCCTCCCGATGCTTGTGACGGTCGTCACGCCGCTGCGGTACCGCGACACGTTCATGATCGGCAAGACGGCCGCACTCACCGTCTTCGCCACGGGGAAGCTGATCATCGTCTTGCCGCTGCTCGTGCAGGAGACGACGAAGCTCTTCGCGCGCCTCGATGAACGCGACCACGAGCTGGAGGATTCGTCCGTCGAGGTCCTCTACCCCCTCGCCTACGCCTTCCCGCATGTCGGCAAGCTGCTAGCGCTGCTGTTCATCCCGTTCGCGGCCTGGTTCCTGGGCCAGCCCCTGGGCCTCGGCGAGTACCCGAAGTTCCTCAGCACCGGTTTGCTCAGCTACTTCGGCGGGCCCATCCTCGCCACGCCGTTCCTGCTCGACCTGATGCACATCCCCCACGACATGTTCCAGCTCTTCCTGCTCACCGGCGTCGTCTCGGAGCGCCTGGGTGATGCGCTGGGCGTCATCCACCTGATCACGTTCTGCCTGATCACGACGTCCTTCCTGACGGGACGCGCACGCTTTGATCTACGCCGCCTCCTGTGGATGCTGGGCATCACGACCGCGGCCGGCGTCGCGGCCATCATCCTGCTGCAGAGCCTGCTGTCACACACGCTCCAGTTTGCGGAGACCGAAGAAGAGGTCATCGCGAAGCTGCAGCAGCTGGATGACGTGGTGGACGTCAAACTGATCTCGGATTCGAAGCCCAACCCCGACCCCCTCCTCGAGGGGGAGTCGCTCCTGGACCGGGTCTACCGCAGAGGCACGCTGCGCGTCGGCTACGACGCCGACAACCTACCCTTCGCGTTCTGGAGCACCCGAGGGAAGCTCATCGGGTTCGACATCAGCATGGCCGAGGGACTGGCGCGCGACCTGGGCGTCTCACTCGAGTTCGTCCGCTTCGAGCGGCGATCCCTGCTGGATCAGCTGGCGGCGGACCACTTCGACGTCGTGATGTCGGGCCTCGTCGGCACGCTGGAGCGTGCGGCCAAGATGGAGCATACGAGCCCGTACCTGCACGTGACGCTGGCACTCGTGGTCCCCGACTATCGCGCGCGCGACTTCACGTCGCTGGAGCGCATCCGCGGGCACAAGAAGCTCCGCATCGGGTTCGTCGACTTGAGTCGCGGATTCGTCGAGCGTTTCAAGGCGTTGCTTCCCAATGCGGAGCTGGTCGAACTGCGTACGAATCGCGAGTACTTCGAGCGCGCTTGGCAGGAGACCGACGCCCTGCTGATCAGCGGAGAGAGCGGCGCGCCCCACACGCTGCTCTATCCGGATTTCGAGACCGTCGTGCCGGAGGGCGTCGAGGTGACGCTGCCACTCTTCTATGCCGTGGGAGCGCGCGACCGCAAGATGCGCGAGTTCCTGGAGCATTGGGTCGCCCTACGCAAGGGGGACGGCACGTTCGACGAGCACTACAAGCGCTGGGTGCTCGGGCGACTTCCGGAGCCCGCCGGCCGACGCTGGTCCGTCATGAAGGACGTCCTCGGCTGGATCGACTAGATCCCGCGAACGCCCCCGCCCCCGGCAGGGAACGTATTCGACAGCAGCCCTTGCGGGCTCTTCCATCAGCCTTGGGTCGCCACTCCACAGGAGCAGGTCGGACCTGGGCCCCCGGCGCACCTCGACCCACAGACAGTGGGGAGATGGCGGGAGAGCAAGGGAATCGAACCCTCCTATCCAAGGTTGCCCAGGGACACATCGGTTTTGAAGACCGAGGGAGGCACCAGCCTGCCAACCTCTCCCGTGCGAGAGGCCGGGAGAGCCTAGGGGAGGGGACGCCCGCGGGCAAGGCGCGGCCGGTGTCCCTGGGACGGCGATCGTCCCGGGCGCCGCTACGCGTCGCTCCAGGTGGTCGACAGGCTGCGCTTGCGGCGGGCGGGGCGAGCCTCCGCGCGCTGGCAGACCATCAAGGTCACCTCGTCGCGACGGCTCTGCTCGCCGGCGAAGCGGTCCAGCGCCTGACCGACCTCGCGCAGGATCTGGCCCGCCTGCCGATGCCGATGCTTGGCCACGACCTGGAGCACGCCCTCTTCCTCGAAGTGCTCCTCGCCGTCGCGCGAGTTGGCTTCGGTGACGCCGTCGGTCATCAGGACGAGGATCTCGTCCTGGGCAAAGGCGATGCCATCCTGTGCGCGGTAGCGGTAGTCCTCGACGATGCCCAGCGGCGGGCCGCCACGCACGAACTCGCGCTTGAGCTCCCCGTCGGTGGAGATCAGCAGCGCAGGGGTATGTCCGGCGCTCGCGTAGGACAGCATGCGCCCGTCGGCGCTCACCCGCACGAGCAGCATGGTCACGAAGAGATCGTCGGCGAGGTCGTGGCAGAGTTGCGCGTTGCAGCGCTCGAGAACCTCGCGCGGCGCATGGCCGGCGCGAGCAAGCGAGCGTACATAGGCACGGGTCTCGGCCATCACGATCGCCGGCCCCAGGCCGTGGCCACTCACGTCCCCCACCGCCAACAGCAGGGAGCCGTCGGGCAGCTCGAGGAAGTCGTAGTAGTCGCCGCAGGTCTCATCGGCGGGTCGGACGGCGCCGGCGATGTCCAGCCCCTGGACGCGCGGCGGCGAGGAGGGGTAGAAGCGCTTCTGCACCTCGGCGGCCAGGTCCATCTCGACCTGACGCTGGCGCAGCTTGGCATCCCTGTCCCGCAGCGCTTCGTCGGAGCGACGGCGCTCGGTGTCGTCGCGCAGGGCGAGCACCCCACCCAGGAGATGGCCCCACTCGTCACGGAGGGGACTCCCGCTGACGCTGACGTACACACCCTCGGGGCATGCAGGAGTGTGGACGAGGCATGCCACCTGATCGAAGACCTCGCCGCGCATGGCGCGGCGCAGGGGCGCATCGTCGGGGCTGTAGGCCGTGCCATCCTCGGCGTGCATGAAGTGCACGGAGCGCTCGAAGATGGAGGCGTCGGCGCCATCGAGCACGCCACCGAACAAGCGGCGCGCCGCGGCATTCGTGATGCGCACGCGACCATCCGCCCCCGCGACCAGGACGCCCTCGCCCAGGCTCTGCATGATTCGGGCGACATTGCGCCCCTGCCGGCGCACGGCGTTGCTGCGTGACGCGTGGCTCAAGGCCAGCAGCAAGCCAGCGAGCAACTCCCACACCACGAACACGATGGTCGCGATGACCATGGGCTCGCGGGTCTCGTGCCGGGAGAGGAAGTGACGGGTCGGCAGGGCGCTCAAGCGCCAGCGGCGACCGGCAATCTCGAACTCGAGCTGGGCGGAGATCCCGGCCGCGATGTCGGTCGGCGCGCCGTCGATGCCTGCGAGCTCGGCGGCGTCGCCGGGCGTCACATCGAAGAGGGCCACGCGCATCAGGTGCGGCTGCCCCTTGGGACGCCCAGAGGCGATGAGGTCGACGAATCGGAAGGTGAGCAACACGGCACCAAGCGGCGCCGCCTGGCCGCCATCGTCTGCCGCCGCGTGCACGCCCAGGATGTACAGCCCGTGGGCGGAGGTGCTGTTGCCGGCGAGGTCTCCCATGAGGGGTGCGGCCAACATCGGATGGCGCTCGCCCAGGGCGCGTTCGAGCGCGGGGCGAACCTGGTCGCTCTCGCGCAGGTCCGTATGCAAGAGGCGGCGGTGCCGGGCCAGCGGCTCGATGAACCGCAGGCGGGCCTCCGGCTGCCCCGCCCACTCGCTCAGGGGCGCCCAGGCGATCGCATTGATGCACGGATGGCGGCCGCGCGCCTGCCGGGTGAAGGTGGCGAACTCCACCCGCGTGACCTCTTCGGACGCGTCGTAGAGGCCGTGGCAGGCATGCAGGACCTCGGCATACGAGCTGATCTGCTCCCGGATGCGCTGCGCCCGCAGCTGGGCGGCCTCTTCGAAGCGGATCTGCACGCGCTGGTGGTGCGTCCGCTCGGCGGTGCTGTAGGCGAACCAGGCGCCCAGGGGCCCCATCAACAGCAGCGCGATGCGAGCCGCGCCTGGCGGCGCTGACGCGCCGGCCTCGGCGCGCCGGCCTGATCCACCGCGCCTGCTCCGAAGGAACCCGTATGGGACATGGCCAGGGGATGTTCGTCCGTGCGCTTCATGGCAAGCCTTCCAGTGCCGTAAGGAGCGGGGGCGGCCCGGTCGCGTTTCAGTGAAATGAACGCCAGATGTATCGAGCCCCCCCGGCAAGGCGCCGGCGCCGCCGCAGGCGGCCCCCGGCCGCGGGCCGGGCTCGGCGCGCCGGCCCCCCCGGCGGG
>JARGNS010000346.1 GCA_029213105.1 Planctomycetota bacterium | reverse complement strand
GAAGGCCCGCGGCCACGCGCTGCTGGCCATGACGCCGGCGGAGGGCAGCGAGTCCCTGGAGGCCGTGGCGTCGGACCTGGGGGCCGAGACGCGTCGCACGCTGATCCTGGGTGCGGAGGGCGACGGGCTCGGGGAGGCCTCCCTGGCCCACGCCGACCGGCTCGTCGCCATCGCCATGGATGCCGGCGTGGACTCGCTGAACGTCGCGGCGGCGGCGGCCATCGCCCTCTATTGCCTACGGGAAGCCTGACGGCGGCGCGCCGGGCGGGGGACGCCGTTGACGACCGCTGCCGGGCCCTGGTGCAATGGCGGGCCGGCCGGATCTGCCTGCTCCCCCTCCGCGCCGGGCCCGTGCGCGCCGACGACGCGCCCACGCCCGCGGCGCCCGCCCCGAAGGCCAAGGGGAAGGCTGCCAAAGCGAAGGCGCCGGCAGGCACCTTGCCGGCAAGGGCCCTCGCGCCCATGCAGTGGCGCTCGATCGGCCCGGCCGCGATGGGTGGTCGCATCACGTCGCTGGCGATCTACGAGAAGGAGCCGACCACCTGGTGGGCGGCGACCGCGTCGGGTGGCCTGCTGAAGACCGTGGACAACGGCATCACCTTCGAGCATCAGTTCGACCGCGAGGCGGTGGTGTCGATCGGCGACGTGGCCGTGAGCCAGAGTGACCCGAAGATCCTCTACGTCGGCACGGGGGAGGGCAATCCGCGCAACTCGGTGTCCTGGGGCGACGGCGTCTACAAGTCCATCGACGGCGGCAAGACCTGGAAGCACGTCGGTCTGAAGGACAGCTTCCAGATCAGCTCCGTGCGCATCCACCCGACCAACCCGGACATCGTCTACGTCGGCGCGCTCGGCCGCCTGTGGGGCCCGAACGAGGAGCGTGGTCTGTACAAGACCACCGACGGCGGAAAGACCTGGAAGCGTATTCACTTCGTCGACACCAAGACCGGCGTCATCGATGTGCAGATGAATCCGAGTGATCCCGACACGCTGCTCTTCGCGACCTACGAGCGCGAGCGCGACATGTTCGACACCAACGATCCCGCCAAGAAGTGGGGCGGGGGCAGCGCGCTCTACCGCACGACCGACGGCGGCAAGACCTTCGCGCGCATCACGAAGGGTCTGCCCACGGGCAAGTTCGGTCGCATCGGCCTCGACTATTGGCGCAAGGATCCGAAGCACGTGTTCATGGTGCTCGAGTGCGACAAGCTCGGGGCCGAACCGCCGAACGCCGCCTTCATGGGCGTCAACGGCGCCAACGCGGACGTCGGCGCGCGGCTCACCAGCGTCACGAAGAAGGGGCCGGCGGACAAGGCGGGTCTGCGCAAGGACGACATCGTCGTGGCCGTGGACGGCACGACCGTCCAAGGCTGGAAGGAGCTGGTCAAGATGCTTCGCCGGCACGTCGCGGGCGACAAGGTCACGCTCGAGATCTCCCGCGAGCGCAAGGGCATGGAGATCGAGCTCGTACTCGGCAAGCGCCCCAAGCCCAAGACGCCGCCCCAGGCCAACCGCATGGGCTTGAGGGCGCCGCGCAGCTCCTTCGGCGCCTTCCTCGGTGGGCAGCAGCCCAACCTGCAGGACGACCAGGGCAAGGACGGCCACGAGTACGGCGGCACGTACCACTCCCAGGACGGCGGCGAGAGCTGGACGCGCATCAACAGCCTGAACCCGCGTCCCATGTACTTCAGCGAGATCCGCGTCGACCCGAACGACCGCCAGCGCATCTGGGTGCTGGGCATCCGGCTGTGGCGCTCGAAGGACGGCGGCAAGACCTTCACGCCGGACGGCCATCCCAGCAGCGTGCATGTGGACCACCACGCGCTGTGGATCGACCCGACCAACGGCAAGCACCTGATCCTGGGCAACGACGGCGGCATCTACATCAGCTACGACCGCGGCACGCACTACGACCATCTCAACCACGTGGCCATCGGGCAGTTCTACGACGTGGGCGTGGGCCCGCGCCGGGACTACCGCGTCTACGGCGGCCTGCAGGACAACGGCAGCTGGGGCGGCCCCAGTCGCGTGTCGTATCGCTCGGGCCCCGGCAACGAGGACTGGCTGCGCATCGGTGGGGGCGACGGTTTCCGCGTGCGCGTGGACCCGGAAGACCCCGATCAGATCTACTTCGAGTCGCAGAACGGCAACGTCGGCCAGCGCCATCTCGTGAAGGGCACGCGCGGCAGCGCGCGCCCGCGCGACCCGAAGGGCGAGCGCTACCGCTGGAACTGGTACACGCCCTACATCCTTTCGCACCACAACAGCCGCATGGTCTACGTGGCCGGCAACAAGGTCTTCCGCTCCTACAACAAGGGCAGCGGGATGCGCGCCATCTCGCCGGACATCACCGCGAGCAAGCGCGGCAGCGCCACGGCCCTGGCCGAGTCGAAGTTCGATCCGGGCGTGCTCTACGTGGGCACGGATGACGGCGGGCTCTGGATGACGAAGGACGGCGGCCACGAGTGGACCGACCTCTACGCCGAGCCCGCAGCCACGAAGCCGGAGCCGAAGCCGGTGGCGCGTCCCAAGCCCATCACGGAAGAGAATAGCGATGGCGACGGCGACGCGGACGCCAAGGAGTCCCCGGACGAGGGTGCCAAGCCCAAGCCCAAGGGCAAGGCGAAGGCGAAGACGGACCGCGCCTCCGACGTGCCGGTGGCCAAGGGGAAGGCCGACGCACCGCGCAAGGGCGATCGACGCAAGAAGGGCAAGCGCCGCAAGGGCGACAAGGCCAAACCCAAGCCGGCCGCGCCGAAGGGCCCGCCGCTGCGCCAGCTGCAGCCCGAGCGTCGCTACGTGAGCTGGCTCGAGACCTCCCACCACAAGGCGGGTCGGGTGTACGCCGTATTCGATGGCCATCGCAGCAACGACGATCGCGCGCTCGTGTTCGTGTCGGAGGACGAGGGCGCCAGCTGGGTCGACATCGGCAAGACTCTGCCGGCGGGGGCCGGCACGACGCGCGTCCTGCGTGAGGACCTGGTCAAGGAGAACGTGCTCTACCTGGGCACCGAGTTCGGCGCGTACGTGAGCATCGACCGCGGCGCCTCCTGGACGTCGCTGAAGACGAACCTCCCGACGGTGGCCGTGCATCAGTTCGCGCAGCACGAGGCCTCGGGGGAGCTCGTGGCGGGCACCCACGGGCGCAGCCTGTGGGTGCTCGACGTGACGACCCTGCGCCAGATGACGAAGGAGACCCTGGCGGCCGACGTGCATCTCTACCGGCCGAACGTGGCCGTGCAGTGGCGCCCGAAGCCGGCCCGCGGCAAGACGCGCAGCTTCGTTGGCACGAACCCGCCGACGGGTGCGCGCCTGCACTACAGCTTGGCGAAGAACGTTGCCAAGGCGTCGATCGAGATCCGCAGCATGGACGGCAAGGTCTTGAGGACCCTCGAGGCCAAGGGGGAGGCGGGGATCCACGAGATCGTGTGGGATCTGCGCGCGGCCCCGCAGCCCAGGCGTCGCTTCGGTCGGCGCATGGGTGCCGGAACCTACAAGGCGGTCCTCGTGATCGGCGAGCGCACGTGGGCGCAGGATGTCGTGATCGAGAGGGACCCCAACCAGCCGGACGCGGGCTGGATGACCTACCAGGACGAGGCCGACGAAGCCGCGGCCGCCAAGGCCGCCGGGCGCATTCGCCGTCACCTGCCGCAGCACGTGGGCCGTGACGAGTAAGCGCCCCCTCTACCCGCATCACCTGGTGGCCTTTTGCCTCTCGATTCCCGAGAGGCTGGTGCGCTTCGTGGCGATGTCGGCGGGCTTGCTCGTGAAGGGCGTGACGTGGCTGCTGCCCAAGCCCGTGCGCGAGGGCAAGTTCTACAAGCTTGCGGTCGAGCGTCAGATCAAGATGCTCACCGACGACGTCGGCTTGGCGGCTGCGTTCCCCGGTGCGGAGGGGCTCGACTCGGAGAAGGCCACGCGCATGGCGGTGGGAGGCGCGGTCGACAACATCGTGATGGTGGGGCTGCACGCCTCGCCCATGTGGATCCTCCTCGCGGCGAGTGACGTGAGCAAGGGCGCGAAGGCCTACATGGCCGACCTGGGCAAGGAGTTGCGCGAGGCCGGCGTGATGGCGGAGGGCTCGCGCTTCGACTCCCTCGAGGACGTGCTGGGGGGGCTGGCGCGGCTGAGCGACCAGCTCTCCGACACCGTCGACATGCCGCCGCTCTCGGTCGACGCGATGAAGGAGACCCTGGGCGGCCTGAAGGACGAGATGGAGGCGGGGGGCACCGCGCTGCTCAAGACAGCCGACGTCGACGGCCTGGCCGAGGAGATCACGAGCCTCGCGCGCGACGCGGATCACTCCCTGCTCGAGACGACGGGCGCGGTGGCGATCGGTTCGCTCAAGGGTGCTGGCAACATCATCCGCGGGAGCTTGATCGGCGCGGGGGCGACGGTGAAGTTCGTGAGTCGCATCGTGTGGGACGACGTGCTGGGCGACTACGGCCGTTCGATCCAGAAGATGTACCGCCGCGGCTTCTACGGTGGGGTGCGAGGCTTCCTGCGCCCGCAGGCCCGCAGCATGCGTGCCCTCTTTTCC
>JARGNS010000345.1 GCA_029213105.1 Planctomycetota bacterium | reverse complement strand
CTTCGCGATGGCCCCTGGATCGTAGGGTGCCTCCGGCGCGCCCTGGATCAGGGCCTGGGGATCCACGGGCTGCAGCGTGACCTGCAGGTCGAAGCGATCGCGCAACGGGCCCGACAACCGGCCGGCGTAGCGCTCGCGCGCCAGACGCGAACAACGGCAGCGCTCCTCGACCCCGAACCAGCCGCACGGGCATGGGTTGCACGCCGCCACGAGCAGCACGCGCGCGGGGAAGCGCACGGCGCCGACCGCGCGCGCGACGGTGAGATGACCGTCCTCGATCGGCTGGCGCAAGGCCTCGAGGGTGCCGCGCGCGAACTCGACCATCTCATCGAGGAAGAGCACGCCCCCGTGGGCCAGGCTGACCTCGCCCGGCCGCGGCGAACGGCCCCCACCGACCAGCCCCGGAAGGCTCGTCGTGTGATGCGGCGCACGGAACGGCCGCCGCGTGAGCAACCCGCCGTCGAGCAGGCCCGCGATGCTGTGGATCCGGCTGCACTCCAGTGCCTCCGCCCGGCCCAGGGGCGGCATGCGGGCCACGACCTCGCGGGCGAGGAGGGTCTTGCCGCACCCGGGTGGGCCCGAGAGGAGCAGGTTGTGTCCGCCGGCGGCGGCAATCCACGCGGCGCGCACGGCAAACGGCTGGCCGCGTACGGCGCTCGGGGTGGGCGGCACGGCGGCGGGAACCCAGGCAGGCTCCTCGTGCGGCTCGAGACGCTGGACGCCGGCGAGGTGCTGGACGACGTCGCGCAACCCGTCCACGGCGTACACGGCAAGCCCCCCCACGGCGGCGGCCTCCGCCGCGTTGGCACGCGGGACGAACGCCTGGGTGCAACCGCCGGCTCGCGCGGCCTCCACGGCCGCCAACACCCCCCGCACCGGCAGCACGGCCCCGTCGAGGGGCAACTCCCCGATGAGCAGTGTCGTGGCCAACAGCCCCCGCGGACCGCCGGAGCCCGTGCCGGCCAACACGCCCACGGCGATGGGCAGATCCAGCCCGGCGCCGCCCTTGCGCGCCGCGGCCGGGGCCAGGTTGACCGTGAGCGGGGCATACGGCCAGGACCAGCCGCCATGCACGACCGCGCTGCGGACCCGCTCGCGCCCCTCGCGGAGGGCGCTGTCGGGCAAGCCCACGATGCGGAAGGTCGGCTCCCCCCCTTCGTCGGGGCTCGCGATGGAGACCTGGACATCGACAAGCTGGGCGTGGGCACCGAGAACGGCGGCGCCGGCCGTGCGGGTGAAGCTGCGCATGCGGCCCACCCCTCGCAGAGCCCCAGGAACCGGTCACGGCGAGAAGCGCTTTTCCCGGATGCGCCTGCCCCACTGCTACGATTGCGGCCCTGCCCCGGAGGATCCCCCCACCCATGCGCCTCGCCATCTGCAGCCTTGCCATCCTTCTGATGCTGCCCGCCCTCAGCGCCGGGGCCGACGACATCGACGAGTCCAGCGCCGCCCGCAACGTGAAGCAGCTCCTCCAGGCCGACCCGGGCTCCGACCTGCAGCGCATCTGGAAGCTCAGCGAGTCCCTCGCCGCCCTCGGTCGGCCTGCCATCCGGCCGCTGCGTGACATGGCCACCGAGGCCAAGCCCGCCCAGCGGCTGGCCATCGGCCGCGCCCTCACCCTGCTCTCCGACTACACCCAGGGCCTGGCGGAGCTGAAGCAGCTCGTGCAGGGCGAGACCACCCCCGCGCCCCTCAAGGTCGCGGCCCTCGGCGTGGTCGGCGAGGAGGGGGAACTCGAAGAGGCCGAGTGGCTCGAGGAGACCATCGACGACGTCCTCGACCCGCACGTGAAGCTGGCGATGGCCAAGAGCCTCTGGGCCCTCAACAAGACCAACAAGGTCAAGGGCAAGGAGGTCATGCGGCAGTTCATGCGCAGCAGCAAGCCCGACTGGCGCGCCGAAGGGGCCCTGGCCCTGGGTGAGATCGGCGCCGCGGACGAGGCCAAGACCGTCCTCGACGAGCTGTCGCGCCAACCGACCGAGCGCGGCCGCAGCGCGCGCCTGCTCTTGCAGATCCTGCGACTCGAGCGCGTGATGGAGCAGCCCCTGCGTGCGCCCGTCGAGGCGCCCGTCACACCGACGCCCGGCGGCAAGAGTTCCTGGAGCCTCCTCGACGAGATCCGCAAGCACCTGGGTGAGGGCTACGTCGACAAGGACAAGGTCACCCAGGAGCGTCTGGAAGACGCGGCGGCCGCCGGCCTCACCGGTGCGCTCGACCCGTTCACCAACTACCTCTCGCCGGCAGACAACGCACGCCTGCTCGAGAGCCTCGATCCCAGCTACGGCGGCATCGGCGCGTACGTCTACAACAACCCGGACAACGCCCAGCGCTTCACGATCAGTCGCCCCATCTACGGCGGGCCGGTCTACAAGGCCGACCTGCGCGCCGGCGACATGGTCGCGGCCATCGACGGCAAGAGCACGGCCGGCCTCTCCGTCGAGGACTGCGTGCGCCTGCTCAAGGGCCCGCCGGGAACGAAGGTCATCGTCAGCATCCTGCGTCGCGGTTGGACGGAGGCCCGGCCGTTCGCCTTGACCCGTGCCCGCATCGTGATCCCCACGACCGCCTACGATATCCTCCCCGGCGACATCGGCTTCCTGCAGATCCTGCACTTCAGCGAAGACACGGCCCGCGAGGTCGGCAAGGTGCTCGACATCTTCCAGAAGGCGGGCGTCAAGGGCATCGCCATCGACCTGCGCTACAACGGCGGCGGCTACCTCCACAGCGCCGTGCAGATCGCCAGCAACTTCATCGAGGGCGGCAAGATCGTCGTCACCGAGCGTGGTCGTCCGACCGTCTACCCGAAGCGCATCCACCGCTCCCTGGGCACGGGCAGCGCCCGAACCCAGGTCCCGATGGTCGTGCTCGTCAACCAGGGCACGGCCAGTGCCGGCGAGATCCTCGCCGGCGCCTTGAAGGACCACGGCCGTGCGCGCCTGATCGGCACCATGACCTTCGGCAAGGGCAGCGCGCAGATCCACCTGCCGCTGCGGACCCGACCCGGTGAGACCTTCACGGACCGTCCCCGCAAGAACTCACGCCCCCAGCAGGGCGACCGCTACCGGGACGCCAACAGCAACGGCAAGTGGGATCCGGGCGAGTGGTTCGAGACCACCGCGCGCATCAACGGCCGCTGGGACCCCGCCGAGAAGTTCACCGACACCAACGGCAACGGTGTGTACGACGAGGGCGAGCCGTACGTGGACGCCAACAAGAGCGGCACGTGGGACGCCGAGGAGCCGTACGAGGACAAGAACAAGAACGGCAAGTGGGATCCGGGCGGCGCGCTCAAGATCACGATCGCCTCGTACTTCACCCCCTCCGGCTTCAACCCGAAGCGTGAGGTCAAGACGGTCGACGATCGCACCCAGATCGTCGGCGGCATCATGCCGGACCGGGAAGCGAAGACCGAGTTCCTGGACCTCTGGGAAGTGCAGGAGCAGCGCAAGCTCGAGGGCTCCGGCAAGGTGCGCGACTACGTGCTGGGCCTCTTCGAGAAGGACCCCGAGCTCATGGCGCGCCTCGCGCGCTCCGACCGCTGCGAGCCCGACCTCTACCCGGGTTTCGAGGCGTTCTTCCAGGGCCTCGACACCCGCCTCGACAAGGATGCCGTCCGTTGGCTTGTACGCTGGAACACCCGCCGCACGCTCGGCGATCGCCTCGGTCGCGAGCTGGTCGGCGATCTCGTGGACGACGTGCAGCTGCAGTGGGCCTTGCTCGACCTCCTGGGCACCCTCAAGGTGGATCCGGCCGGCATCCCCGACCTGAACTGCCTCACGAGCCTCGAGAAGCCGGCCGACGAGAAGCCCGACGCCGCGAAGGATCCCGTCAAGTAGCCCGGCGCTCCCGAGTTCGAGAGCAGGGGTTGCGAACGCATGGGAACCGACCACCAGGGACTCCTGCACTTCTCGTCCCTGGCCGCGCTGCCGGGGCTGGTCCATGCAGTCACCACGCGCGGTGTCTCCCGTGAGGCCGCCGCCGAAGCCCTCGGGCCCCTGCGGACGCTCCACCAGGTTCACGGCAGCCGCATCGTCGCGGCCGAGGCCGATGGCGACCAGATCCCCACGGAGGCCGTGCGTGCCGACGGACTGAGCACCAACCACCGGGGTGGGCCCGTCCTGGGCGTCCTCGGGGCCGACTGCCCTGGCGTGCTGCTCGTAGCCCCGGAGGTGGGCGCCCTGGCGGTCCTGCATGCAGGTTGGCGGGGTGTGGTGGCCGGCATCGTGCCGGGCGCCCTGCACCTCCTGGCGGCGCGCTACGGGGCCGACCCCGAGCAGCTGCGCGTGGGCATCGGACCGGGCATCAGCGGCCCGCGCTACGAGGTCTCCGAGGAGGTCGCGGACGCCGTGGCAGCCAGCGTCGGCCCCGACGAGCGGGACACGGTCCTCACCCCCGGGCGCCCGGGTCACGCCCACGCCGATCTACGCGCGGCGATCCGTGCCCAGCTCCTGCGCCGGGGGGTGCGCGCGGCGCACATCGAGACCCATCCGGCCTGCACCTACGACGACCCGCGCTTCTACAGCTACCGCCGGGAGGGACCCGATACCGGGC
>JARGNS010000344.1 GCA_029213105.1 Planctomycetota bacterium | reverse complement strand
GGGTGACCGGCGGGCCCCCCCCCCGCGCCCGGGCCCGCGCACTCGACGGCTCCCGGCGCTGCGGATCGTCGGGACGCGTCGCCACCCGCACCAGCGGGCTCGGGCTCCCCGCGACCTCGAGCAGCAGCCGGGCGAACGCCAGGATCGTCACCTCGCCCGGGCAGCCGATGTTCACAGGCAGCCCGTCCCCGCGTGCCAGCACCGTCAGGATGCCACGTACCGTGTCCTGCACGTGGCAGAACGAACGCGTCTGCAACCCGTCGCCGCAGATCGGCAGGGGCTCGCCACGCAAGACCGCCCGCAGGAACGTCGGCAAGACGCGCCCGTCGTCGAGGTCCATCCGTGGACCGTAGGTGTTGAAGATGCGCACGATCTGCGTATCGAGTCCATGCACGCGGCGGTACGCGGCGGTCATGGCCTCGGCGTAGCGCTTGGCCTCGTCGTAGCAGCTGCGGATACCGATCGGATTGACATGGCCCCAGTACTCCTCGGGCTGGGGCGTGCGCGTCGGATCGCCATAGACCTCGCTCGTGCTCGCCAGCAGGAAGCTAGCCCCCTTGGCCTTGGCCAGCCGCAGGGCCTGGTGGGTGCCCAGCCCGCCGCCCTCGAGGGTCTCGATGGGCAGCTCGAGGTAGCCGACGGGCGACGCCGGGCTCGCGAAGTGCAACACCGCATCGACCGGGCCTTCCACGGCCAGGCCCTCGCAGACGTCGGCCTCGTGGAACGCGAAGCCTGCGTCGGCCGCAAGGTGCGCGATGTTCTGACGGTTCCCGGTCGAGAGGTTGTCGAACGCGGTGACGCGATCTCCGCGGGCGCGCAAGGCATCGCAGAGATGGGAGCCAAGGAAGCCGGCTCCCCCCGTGATCACGACGTGCGCCAACAGGCCTCCTCACTTGTCCGAGAGCGGCTACGTGGTGAGCAGCTCGTCCAGGAAGTGCGTCGCATACTCACCGCGCTCGAAGTACGCGTTGCGCAGGATGCGACGGTGCAGCGGGAGGTTCGTCTTGATGCCCTCGATGCGGTACTCGTCCAGCGCGCGTCGCATGCGCGTGATCGCGCTCGTGCGGGTGTCGCTCCAGACAAGCAGCTTGCCGATCATGCTGTCGTAGTACGGCGGGACGCGCGACCCCGTGGTCACATGCGAGTCGACGCGGACACCAGGGCCTCCCGGCGTCGTCACGTGCGTGATCAGGCCGGGGCTCGGCGTGAAGTTCCGATCCGGGTCCTCGGCGTTGATGCGGCACTCGATGGCATGGCCCTTCTGCTGGACCTGCTGCTGCTTGTAGCCAAGCTGCTCGCCGCTCGCGAGGCGGATCTGCTCCTTGATGAGATCGATGCCCGTCGTCAGCTCCGTCACCGGATGCTCGACCTGGATGCGTGCGTTGACCTCGATGAAGTAGAACTTCTTGTGCTCGTAGAGGAACTCCACGGTGCCCGCACCGTGATAGCCCACCTGCTTTGCCAGCTTCACGGCCGCGCGGCCCATGGCCTTGCGCGCATCGTTCGGGATGCCCGGGCTGGGGCTCTCCTCGATCACCTTCTGGTGGCGGCGCTGCACGGAGCAATCCCGCTCGCCCAGGTGCACGACGTGGCCGTGCTTGTCGGCGATGATCTGGATCTCGACGTGGCGCGGGTTCTCGAGGTACTTCTCGATGTACACCGACGAATCCCCGAAGGCCGTCTCGGCCTCGGCTCGCGCGGTCTGGAACCCCGACGAGAGGGAGATGTCGTTGTGCGCGATGCGCATGCCGCGTCCGCCGCCTCCGCTGACGGCCTTGATGAGCACCGGATAGCCGATCTTGCGCGCGATATCGAGCGCCTTCTCGTCCGTCTCGACGGGTCCGTCGCTGCCTTCGACGACGGGGATGCCCGCCGCCTTTGCCGCGTTCTTGGCTTCGGCCTTGTCGCCGACGCGTCGGATGGTGTCTTCCTCGGGGCCGACGAACTCGATGTTGTTCGCGCGGCACACCTCGGCGAAGTGCGCATTCTCGGCGAGGAAGCCGTAGCCCGGGTGGACGGCGTCCACGTTGGCGATCTCGGCCGCCGAGATGATGCTCGGGATCGAGAGGTAGCTCTGGGCACTCGGCCCGGGGCCGATGCAGATGGCCTCATCGGCCAAGTCCAGGTAGGGGGAACCTGCGTCCGCCTGGGAGTACACGACCACGCTCTCGATATCGAGTTCGCGGCAGGCGCGTACGATCCGCAGGGCGATCTCGCCTCGGTTCGCAATGAGGAGCCGACTGATCATGGGTGGGCCGACCTGTTCCGACGCCCGAGGACCCGTCAGACCCTGACGCGGAAGAGCGGCTGGTCGAACTCGACCGGGTGACCGTCTTCCACGAGGATCTCGACGATGTCGCCCTCGAGCTCCGCCTTGATCTCGTTGTTGACCTTCATCGCCTCGACGATGCACACGACCGTATCCTCGGAGACCGAGGCGCCCGTATCCACGTAGGCATCCTGATCGGGAGCCGGGCGACGGTAGAACGTGCCCACCATCGGCGAGCAGATCTCCTTCAGGTTGGGATCCACGGCCGGCGCCGCATCGGCAGCGGCCTCCGGGGCGGCTGCCGCAGCGGGCGCGCCGGTCATCGGCATCGCGTGCATGGGCATCCCGCCCATGGGCACCATGGTCGCCTGGCCACCCGTCGGGTCGGCCTTGCGAAGGTGCACGCGCTCGCCCTCGCGCTCGATTTCCAGCTCAACGAGACTGTTGTCGTTCATGAGCTGGACGAGCTTCTTGAGCTCGCGATGTTCCATGCGCATCCTCCGCCGCCCCTCCGGGCCGAGGGCCACTCGAGGCCTCGCTCCAAAGGGGTGTCAAGCTTGCCGGACAGCCCGGCCTCTCCCGCAACGCAAGGACTAACAGCGCCTTACGCAACCTCAAGAACCTTCTGGAGTCGCCCCGCAGAGGACGGCCTCCGCGATCTGCACCGCATTCAGCGCCGCGCCCTTGCGAAGCTGATCGCCGGTGAGCCACAGGTCGATCGCCTGCGGATGGCCCGGATCGTGCCGGATCCGCCCTACGAGCACGTCATCGCCATCCTGGGCATCCCGCGGTGTGGGGAAGGCCAGCGTCGCCGGCTCGTCGATGACCTGGACCCCGGGGGCGTCGGCAAGCCACGCCCGGACCTCGTCCGGGGAGACCACCCGGTCGAACTCGATATTCACGGCCTCGCTGTGGGCCCGCCGCACCGGCACCCGCACGCAGGTGGCACTGACCGGCAGCTCGGGGGCCTCGAGGATGCGGCGCGTCTCGCGCACCATCTTCCATTCCTCGGTGGTGATGTCATCCGCGCCGAAGGCCTGGACGAAGGGAATCACGTTGCCGTGGATGGGCGCGGGGTAGATGTCGGCCTCCAGGGGCCGGCCCGCACGCTCCGCATCCGCCTGGGCGTCGAGCTCCGCCAGCGCGGCCGCGCCGGAGCCGGACACGGCCTGGTAGGTCGACAGGACCACGCGTCGGATGCCGACATGGCGCAGGAGGGGTGCGAGCACGACCACGAGGATGATCGTGCTGCAGTTCGGGTTCGCGATGATGCCGCGGTGGGCGCGTCCGGCCTCGGCGTTGACCTCGGGCACGACCAGCGGCACGTCGGGGTCCATCCGGAAGGCCGAGCTGTTGTCCACCACGAGCGCACCCTCGGCCGCCGCCCGACGGGCTTGCGCTGCCTGCTCGGACCCGGCGCTGAAGAACGCGACGTCCACCCCGGTGAAGTCCGCGCTGGCGAGATCCTCGACGACGAGCTCATGCGTATCGTGCGCGGCATCCGTCCACGGGATGGTGCTCCCGGCGGAGCGGGCGGAGGCCATCAGGCGCAGACTCGCCACGGGGAACGCCCGTTGCGTCAGGATCTGCAGGAACTCCTGCCCCACCGCTCCCGTGGCGCCGGCGATGGCCACGTGCAGGCCGTCCGAAGTGAAGGCCATGTCAGTCGCTCTCCGTCGTCTCGGCGCGCAGCCAGAGGCCACTGCGCCCCCCCTCCTTGCGGAGGAGTTGCACGCCCTCGAGCCGCGCCGAGCGGTCGACGCCCTTGATCATGTCGTAGAGCGCAAGCCCTGCGGCCGCCACGGCAGCCATGGCCTCCATCTCGACGCCCGTGCGGTCGAAGGCCACCACGTCGGCGGTGATGCGCACGGCCTCGTCCTCCGGGGCCAGGTCGATGGACACCTTGTCCAGGCGGATCGGATGGCAGAGCGGGATGAGATCCGCCGCGCGCTTGGCCCCCTGGATGCCCGCGACCCGTGCCACGGCCAGCGCATCCCCCTTGGCGACGGTGCCGCTCGTGATGAGCGCCACGGTGGCCGGCCGCATGGCCACCCGCCCTTCCGCCACGGCCCGGCGCACGGTCGACTGCTTGGCGGACACGTCCACCATGTGCGCGCGGCCGGCCTCGTCCAGATGGGTGAGCTTGCTGTCCATGGCGGCCCATCGTAGCGGCGGGGCTCACGAGGCACGCAGGTTGAGGGCGAGATCGATGTCCTCGACCTCGACCGTGTCGTGATCGCGCAGGTCGGCGAGGGTGCGCGCCACGCGCAGGACCCGGTGCATGCC
>JARGNS010000343.1 GCA_029213105.1 Planctomycetota bacterium | reverse complement strand
TACACGCTGCACGCCCGCGCGCAGGCCGTCGCCATGCCCCGCGCGCAACTGCGGCAGTGGCAGGGCGAGGATCTCGCCCTGGCCCTGCGCCTCGCAGGAGCACGCATCGACGCCGCGCGCGACGGGCCGTGGCTCACGCGTGCCCACGTGCGCTGTGCGCACGAGATCCTGACCACGGGTGGAGGCCTCGACCTGCCCCACGGGCTGCACCTGCACGTCCGTGGGCACACGGCCTGGCTCCTGCGGCGCGACGCGCCGCTCCCGCCCGTGCCCCAGCTCGAACTCGAGGTCGTCGAGCGGTCCGCGTTCGACCTGCCGGCGTGGCAGGCGTGCGGGCACCGCGACGCCGTGGCCCTGGATGCCGACGTGCTCGGGCCGACTCCCCTCGTGCGCCCGCTCGACCCCTCGGCCGTCTTCGCGCCGCTGGGCAGCTCGGGACGCCTGCGGCCGATCGGGGCGTGGCTCGCCAAGCAGGGCGTCCCCGGCTTCGTGCGGCGCGGGTTCCTCACGCTCGAAGGGGCGCAGGGCACGGCGTGGTTGGTGGGCCGACGCGTCGATGCGCGTCACGCGATCACGGACGCCACGCAGCGCGTCGCCGTGGCGCGGATCGTGAACCCCTAGCGGGTCCGGGTGCCGACGCCCTCTAGGCGTCGGAGGTGGACTTGTCCTTGGCCGCGCCGTCGGACTTCGCGTCGTCGGCGGGCTTGGCGCTGTCGGCGGACTTGGCGTCGCCGCTGTCGCCGTCCTGGTCCACGGGCTCGTTGAGCCCCTTCTTGAAGCTGCTGATGCCCTGGCCGAGGCTGCGCGCCACGCCGGGGAGGCGGCGGCCGAAGAGGAGGAGGACGATCACGAGGACGATGATCCACTCCCAACCCCCAGGGGGGCCGAGGGCGATGATCGTGGCGAGGAACGTCATGCGAGATCTCCTGGACGGGCTCCCTGGAGCGGAACCCACGCTCGTGAGTCTACTCGTACCCCGCCCGGACGTACGCGATGCGGTCCAGAGCGTGACACGGTTCGTCCGCGCGAGGCTCGACGCCCTCCTGGGGAGAGCCCCGCGAGGAGGCCCCCAGCGCCTGACGCCCTACTGGCCAGCGCCCTACTTGCCAGCGCCCTACTTGGGCGTGGCGACGAGGACCGTGCCGTCGGCGGTGATCGCGAAGATCTCGCCGTTCTGGGTGTTCGTGGGGATCAGGTCCGCCATGCCCAGGTTGATGCCCCCGACGACCTTGAAGCCGTCAGCGGCATCACGGATGGTCAGGCGGCGCTTGCCGTCGACCGTCACGAGGTGCTTGCCCTGGCGGCACAGCGGGCGGCCGCCGTTGGCGTCGCGGAAGCGATCCGCGCCCGTGCGCAGGTCGAAGCAGTGCAGGCCGTTGACGTTGCGCGCGAAGACGAGGCCCTCGTAGCGCTTGACCTCGACCGGGGCAGCGCCTTCGACGCCCGTGGACTTCTTCACGGTGGCGAAGCCGCCGAGGACGACGGGGGCGGTACGGACGCGCTCGTCCAGGCCCTTGAGCCAGTTCACCTTGCCGGAGAACAGGTTGAGGTTGTAGAGCAGGCCTTCGTCGTTGGCGACGAGGGCGCTCTCCGGCGTGACGGCGGCGGCGCCGCGGATGCCGACACCGATGTCGCGCTTCCAGTTGGCGCGCGCGGGCGCGGAGGCGCCGGCGGACAGTGCCGTGACGACGCCGTCATCGGCGACGACGATCAGGTTCTGGCCCTCGGGGTCGAGCGTCGGCGCGCCCCAGACCATGCCCGTCGTGCGGTAGCCCCAGCCAGCGCGGCCGGTCAGGAGGTTCACGCTCTCGACCGTCTTGTTGTTGCCCACGCGGCCGAGCGAGGCCATGTAGACCCTGCTGCTGTTGACCGAGATGCCCGAAGCGGCTGCGAAGGGCAGACGGACCGGGAAGCGGCTGTTCTCGCTGCCGGAGCGCTTGCTGATCACGGAGACCCAGCTCGAGCCGCGGTTGTCCTTCATCAGGAAGGCGTAGTGACCCGGGCCCTCGGCCGGCGGCTGCGCCAGCGGGTAGCGCAGGGTGTTGACCCAGCGCGGCTCCAGGTTGCGACGGTCGAGGCAGTAGACGCGACCGGCGTTGGTGACCACGAGGAGCTGGCGCTCCATGAGGTACGCGCCTGCGACAGCGACCGGGTTCTTGCTGCCGAGGTTGGCGCGCACGATGTGCGCCTTCCACGGGAGCTGCTCGAGCGCCTTCTCGGCCCAGTCGCCAAGGGACTTGGAGCCTTCGTCGCTCGACGCGACCGAGCCGGTCATGCCGGAGAAGACGATGCTCCCCGTGAGCGCCGCGGCCATGAGGAAGAGAAGCCCACGACGTGCCATGTTCATGCCTCGCATGCGATGTTCCCTGCAGTGCTTGGAGCCCAGGCCCTGGGCCTCTGACTCGCGCGCAACTATCGCCCAAGAACGGTTCCGGGGCCAGCGCAATGCCTACGCTGGCTTCCGTTCCCATCCCCGGACGGATTCTGGCCCCCGCGGGGACCGCACGACTACCCTCCGTCTGTGCACTCGTGCGGGTACACAGTCGCGGCGTTATAGGCCGCTACGGCTGGAGTGTCAAGGTTCCCGGAACGCTCCCGTTCGCGCCAAAGTCCATGCGAGTGAACGGTTTAGGGCGACGCAAGGCCCCTGTTCGCATTTGTGACGGGGCCACGGCGCGCGGCTAGGATGCCCGGGTGCATCCGGCCCCCCATGACTCCCCCCGAATCCGGCTGCAGGCCAACCTCCAGGGCCTGCACGAACGGATCGAGGCCGCCCGCCTGCGCGGCCCCCACGCGGCCGAGCACGCCGAGCTCATCGTCGTGACGAAGTCCCAGGAGCCCCAGATCTACGCGCCGCTCGTCGCCGCGGGGGTACGGGCCATCGGCGAGAACCGGGTCCAGGCGGCGAGCGCGCGCAAGCCGGGCGCCCCGCCGGAGCTCATCTGGCACGGGATCGGGCACCTCCAGCGCAACAAGGCCGCCTTGGCGGTGGCTACCTTCGACGTGTTCCACGCCCTGGACTCCCTGCGCCTGGCGGAGCGCCTGGATGCGGTGCTGGCCGACGCAAGCCGCTCGTGGCCGGTCTACCTCCAGGTGAACGCTGCGGAGGACCCCGCCAAGGGGGGCTGGCGCCCCACCGAGGCCCTCGGAGCCCTCGAGGCCCTGGCGTCCCTCCGGCACCTCACCCCCATCGGATTCATGACGATGGGCGCGCAGGCTGCTCAGGTGTCGGACCTGCGCCGGACTTTTCGTACTCTTAGGGAAGTCCGTGACGAAGCCGTACGGCGTGGTGTCGGTGACACCGCGCCGAGCGGCCTCTCCATGGGCATGAGCAGCGACTTCGAAATCGCCATCGAAGAGGGTGCAACCGCCGTTCGGGTGGGCCGTGCCGTCTTCGCGGGCGTTTCCATGTCTGACGTCTCCGCGCCCGGCGCGGACGACGGCGTCGGTCAGCCGAATGGCAGGGAGCCTTCGTGAGCCTTCGACTCCGCATCGAGCACGGCCAGGACGCCGGTACGACCTACCGCCTGCCTGCGGCCGGCGTGTACACGCTGGGCCGCTCGCCCGACAACTCCGTGCGTGTCCTCGACATGAAGGTGTCGAAGACCCACTGCGAGCTGCGCGTCGCCGCGAAGGGCGACACCCTGCGCGCCGCGCTGCACGACGCCGCCAGCACCCATGGCTGCGAGCTCAACGGGCAGCCCGTGCCCAAGGGCAAGGACGTGGCGATGAACCCGGGCGACGAGCTGCGCCTCGGGCTGACGATCCTGCGCCTGCTCTCGGCCGGCGACTCGGACCGCGACGCCAAGCCCGTCGAGGGACGACAAGTCGAGGCGGCCGGCGAAGGCACGAGCACGGAAGCCTCGTCCACCCCGACGCTGCCTGCCGACGACCTCGTCGGCAAGAAGCTCGGTGGCTACCAGGTCGAGAAGAAGATCGGCGCCGGCGGCATGGGCGGCGTCTACCTCGCCGAGCAGGTTTCGCTCAACCGCAAGGTCGCGCTGAAGGTCCTCAACGAGACCTTCGCTGCGGACTCCGCCTTCGTGGACCAGTTCGTCAACGAGGCGCGCGCGGCCGGCGCGATGAACCACCCGAACGTCGTGCAGGTCTACGACGTCGGCAGCGACCAGGGCCGCTACTTCTTCTCCATGGAGGTCATGCCCGGCGGCTCCATCGAAGAGAAGTTGCGCGCCGGCCCCATCGCCTGGGAAGAGGGCCTCAACTACTTCATCGACGCGGCCAACGCCCTGATCTTCGCGAGCAAGCGCGAGATCCTGCACCGCGACGTCAAGCCCGACAACCTGATGATCTCCGAGGACGACAGCGCCAAGCTGTGCGACCTGGGTCTCGCCAAGAAGTCCGAGGTCAGTGACCTCATGGACCAGGGCATCATCGGCACCCCCCACTTCATCTCGCCCGAGGCCATCCGCCGCAAGTCCGACATCGACCAGCGCACGGACCTCTACAGCCTCGGCTGCAGCTTCTATCGCATCTTCACGGGCAAGAACCCCTTCCCCGCGGGGACCGTGAAGGAGATCCTGCTCGGCCATCTCAACAAGCCGG
>JARGNS010000342.1 GCA_029213105.1 Planctomycetota bacterium | reverse complement strand
TTGTGCACTCCAGATTCTCGGGTTGGGGTCGTATGCGGGGCCGGTGTCGTCGTGCACAAGCGACTTGACGGCAGCCTTCTCGTACACGTCGAGGTCACGGGTGTTCAGTTCGACGTGCTGCTTCGCGTACCTCTCCTCGACACCCTCCATGTACTTGGAGGCGAATATGGACGCGAGGCCCTTGTGAGCCAGGGGCGTGCCGAAGCGGAAGTGGTCGGGCGTCTCCAGCGCCTTGGCAACCCCGGCGTCGTTGCGGCCCTTGTGCTCGCTGATCGTACGGCTGGCGTTGCTGTACGCAGACGAGATCCGATCAAGGTCCGCGTTGGTGAACGGCGGCACGCCCTCGATCGGGGTGTATCCGTCCCTCTCGTACAGCCGGTATCTGCCACCCAAGCGGTTGTGCAGCACGGCGTCCGGTCGGCCGTGGACATCGCGGATGACCTTGGAGACAAGTTCGTAGTCCCCGGTGTAGCCAAGCCCGGCGTTGTTGACCCGGAACCCAAACCCGTTGGATGTTCTGTAGTCAACCTTCATCGACTCGGTGACGATCTTGGTGATCTCCGGCAGGTTGTTCGGCAGCAGGCTAGCCAGCGTCTCGATACTGTACGCAGCCTCCGAACGCATCTGCCGGTAGTTGCTCAGGGAGGTTCCGAGACCAATCTCGTTCAGGGACTTCTCAAGGAACTCGTCGTCGTCGTCGGAGAGCTTGTACCTCTGCACCGGGCCGTCAACCTTGGTGAGCGCCTCGACCGCCAACCTGAGAATTGAGTCGTTGTCAAGATCAAGGCTGTCGTTTATGACGCGGACGTAGTTCAGGAGGTCGGTCGTCTCGGGGGAGACGTGACGCTTGAGGACGTGCAGGTTCCGCTGTGCTGCCCCGGCGAGCGACTGAATGGCCTCTCGTGCGGCGGGCAGCATCTCTGCGTTCTCGGGCTCCATCGACGCCGAGAACAGCTTGCCTATGAATCCGACGTTGGCTTCCTTCCACTCGGGGAGGATGGCCTTGGGGTTCTTGGCAAGCCACGCAGTCATCTCCGAACTTGCACCAGAGATAAGGCGGGCACGCTCGTTCTCGTCGGTGGTCTTGGACAGGGCCTCTTGGAGCCCGGAGTCGATCTGCTTCCAGTATGCGGACGCAACCTCGGCAGCCGCTTCCGGACCGCCGTACTCGCTCCCGTCGGCAAGCTTCACCGTGTCGAAGTTCGAGCCGCCCATCGAGAACGAGTCCTGCACGAATCCAGCGAACAACTCCTGACGCTTCTCCTCGGTCAGCATCGCATTGATGATCGGCTCGGCCGTCTGCCTGACGCGGGCGAACTGCTGCGGCGTGATGCTGCCCAACTCGCCTGGCTTGCGGCCGGTGTGGGCGTGTTCTGCCGTCGCCAGCATCATGTCCACGTCCTTGAACACGGAGGCACGCTCGGACTCGCTCGTCGCGTTCTGTAGGCGGGTGACGTAGATGGAGGCATTGTGATTGAGGGTGTCGGCGATGGACGCACCGAAGTTGGCGTTGTACTGGGCAATGTCGATGTCGTCGAAGATGCCGTCGGCCTTGCCAGCCTCAAGAACGGCGTTGTACCGGGCCTTGTTGCCAGAACGCATGGCCTTGAACAGGGCACCGTTGAGTTCCTGCACCTGGTCGAACCGCTGCTCCTCGATGTACTGGTTCTGCCTCGCCTCCACGCTGTCGGTGAGGGCGAGCTTGTCGCTGTTGGACAGGCCGGACTGCTCGATGGTCTGGAGTGCCGCACCGAAGTCGTCCTTGCGAAGGCTCGTGTCCACCGCCTCGTCCACGATCTTGCGTGCCTCGTTCTCGGCAAGGTCCTCGTTCCGCCTGATAGCCTTCGTGAGGTTGGCCTTCTCAAGCGTCTTGAGAGGGCCGTCGGGGATCAGCCCAGACAGCAGGTCGAACGAATGCTTGTTGCCGGTGTCGGCTGCCACCTTGAGCGAGTCCGATGCCAGCCGGGCGATGTCGTTGTCGTCGAGGTTGGGGTCCGTCTCGCGGAGGGCTGCGACGATGGACGACACTTCCTCGGGGGTCGTGGCTCCGGGAAGGCCACCAGCGATGTTGACCTGCCGCTCGACAAGGGCCTCGGTCTGGATCTCCTTCACGGTGCCGAATGCGATCTCGTTCAGCTTGGCCGACATGGATCGCCGGAAGTAGTCCTCGCCAGCCTGGTTCAGACCGAACTCGGCGAGCGGGGCGTCGATGCGGGACCTGACCGCCTCGTTCAGTGCCTCGGGAGTGAGGGCGTCGATGTTGCCGGTGCGGTTCTGCTCACGGATGTACTCAACAAGATCGTCACGGATCGCAGGAGCAACCTCGCCAGCCTTGATGTTGGCAATGCCGATGTTCTCTTGGTCCTCGTCGAGCCTGTCCTGTCGTTTGATAGACGCAAGGTTGTTCACCGCTCGCCCGGCGTCACCCAGAATGCCACGCACCTGGTTCGCTATAGTGACCGAGGACGAAGCAGGGCCGACGGGCGTGATACCAGGTGCGTCGAGTCCCACGTTGCCGAGACGAGCTTGGTTGAAGCCGGAGCGACTCATGGCTCACCCCCGTCATTGCGACCCCCGAACAACTCCTTACCGCCACGGTAGAGCCCGAGGCCGGTGTTGAATCCGTCGATGCCGCCGCCAATGATGTCCAAGCCCACGCTCCTCATCTGCCCGCTCAGTGCCGCGAGGTTGGCCGCGGTGCCGCTGCGAACCGACGCCACACGGTTGTCGAGGTTCTGCTGGATTGTATCCGCGTTCCGACCTGAATCCATCTCAATGGTCCTCAGAAGGTCGTCACGGGTATCACCCCCGCCGCCGCCTGACGCAATGGAGAGGACTCTGGTACGGGCGGCGACTTGGTCAGCCACTCGCCTGTTGCTGTCCGTTGCTTGCCCGGCCTGATCCCGGAGTTGCCTGGTCGTCACTCGCTCGGACTCGCGTTGAGCCGCCTCCGACCGCTTGATGGCCTTGTTCTGTGCAGAAGCCGCAGCCGCAGAGGTTGCCGCTCCGAGCACGGCTGATCCAACCATCAGGGCTTCCATGCCTGTCATCAGTTACGCCTCATTCCATTCTCCGCCTCGACCTCGTACTCGACGCCGGTGATGTTCATGGGTGTTGCGACAGCGGGCTTGCTGGCAAACGACGACGTGGTGGCACCCTCTGCCGCGTCGGTGATCGTGACGGTCTCAGTGTCGGCGTCCTGCCGGACCGAGACCCGCATGTAGCCGTCGGCGGTGTCTGTGCTCGGGGAGTTGATGTCAACCACGTCCGACCAGTTACCCGACTCGTGTTCCCGCTTGACCATGTACTTGCCGGTGTCGCGGTGCGTGAACCAGATGGTCTGCACGTTGAGCCGCTCGCCGAGGCTGGGCCTTCCTCGTTCGTCGCGGCGGTAGGGTCGGGTCAGCGTCATGCTGCTCGTGAAGTAGCGGCCCAGGTAGAGGTCGGCCCCGGTCAGGTCCACGGTCGGGATGGCGAGCAGGTCGTCTGCCCCAAGCCCGTCGCCGGTGCCGTACAGCCAGTCGTCTGCGGTGTTGACGCCGTAGGTGCCGTCGGGCTCCAGGTAGGCGTTGTAGGTGGACCCGCTGGCGTTCTGCCCTTGCAGGTCGATGGTCGTGTAGCCGCCGCCGAACGAGATATCCGCCGACGGGATCAGCCTCAGCCGGTCCATGTGCGGCATGTACGGGAAGCCGCTCGGGGTGTCGGGCTCAGTCATCGGGATCTTCTCAAGCGTCCAGTTGCCCGAGATGTAGACCAGCATGTAGATGTCGCCAGCCAGCGTCCCAACGTCCTGGATGTCGTAGTCGCCGTCGAACCTGTACCGCGACCACGAGGCCATGACCTTCTCGCCGCCGTTCCAGTGCGTCCGGTAGACGTAGAGGTCTCGGGCGTCGATGTCGCAGCAGACGAGGGCCTCTTGCACGCTGTCGCCGTTGAGTGACCGCAGCCCGGTGGGGATGTACCCAGAGACGTGCTTGGTGATCTCGTTGGCGACGTAGCTGCCGCTGGACTCGTCGTAGAAATACTCCCAGACCGCCGAGCCGTCGTCCTTCTCTGAGACCATGTATAGGAACGATCCCATGACCGTCGGTCGAACGTCGGCAAGGCGGTACGAGGAGGTTGAGTTGATGTAGATGCCGCTCGGTGTGAGAGCCTGCTCGAAGCCAACCTGGTACTGCTGGCCGGATGCGGTGAGGATGAGTAGCGAGCGGCGGTAGGGCACCAGATAGGTGATGTTGGCGATCTTGTTGGTCCCGACGGCGCGGGAGATGCGGTCGGTGTCCACGGCCTGCTCGTCGTTGGCGAGGAACAGGTTGAACAGGTTGTCAGCCTCCGAGAACATGATGTGCTCGCCCGACGCCAGTACGAGCCGCCCCTCGAAGTAGGTGATGTCGGCGATGTAGGCGTTGGTCGTGTCGGAGTTCTGGAACGGGGACGGGGCCGGGTTGGACTTCTCGTCGCCGATCTTGCGGTCTTCCCAGTCGATCGTCGAGAGCGTGAACGTGTCCGGGCTTCCGGTGGCGGTGCGGGTCAGCTTGACGGGCATCGTCTCGGGGGAGAACGACGCCTTC
>JARGNS010000341.1 GCA_029213105.1 Planctomycetota bacterium | reverse complement strand
ACGTGCGCAAGCTGCTCTACGAGGTGCTGCGGGAGTAGCGGGGCACGGGGGCAGGCCCGGTCGCGTGGGATCAGCCGAGGCAGCGGGACGAAGCCGAGGATCCGACCGGCCAGCAAGGCGATTGGGCACGGAAGTGGCGGAGGGAGAGGGATTCGAACCCCCGGTAGGTTTGACCCTACGCCGGTTTTCAAAACCGGTGCCTTCGACCACTCGGCCATCCCTCCGCGCTGTGGTGGTGGTGGATCGTAGCCGGGCAGGCCTGCCGGGGAAGGGGGGAAGGCAGACTCAGGCGAGCGGGAAGTCCAGGCCCGGCGGGAAGCCGTGGCCGAGCTGGCGCAGCATCGAGGCGATCTCGCCCTGGTGCTGGTAGGCGTGGGTCTGGGTGCGCAGCAGGACATGCGCCGGCAGCAGGCTGACCTCGTCGCCCTTCCAGTTCTTCACCGTCCGCGCGGCGCTCACGTCGTCGTCGGAGAGCCTGCCCAGGTACTGCGCGGTCGTGGCCTCCACGGACGCGCGCAGCGCCCGCAGGGATGCCAGGTCCCGGTGCTCGGCCTCGTCATCGTCCAGACGGATGCTGCCCTGCAGCACCTCGAACCAGTAGCGCTCCGCTCCGAAGACGTGATGCAGCTGACTGCACAGCGTCGGGTAGCTGAAGCCCTCGACCGTCCGCTGCAGGTTCTCCGCAGGTAGGGTGGCGAGGTGATCCAGCGTCCCCGTCAGGCTGCGGTGCGTACGGGCATGGATGTCGAGGAGCGCGGCCGTCGTGTACATCGGCATGCCGCTACTTCGCCTCGGCCTTGTGCTTCTTGAAGAGGCCGGCGAGGGAGTGGCCGGTCGTCTTGCGGTCGAGCAGGCGCGGCTTCTCGGCCCCGGGCTCGAAGAGCAACAGCATCGGCGCCTCGGTGACGCCGTAGGACGCGGCGAGCACGGCGTGATCTTCGTCCGCCATGTCGAAACGCAGCAGCACCCAGCCGGCGATCTGCTTCGCCGCCGTCTTGCTGTTGAGCGTGCCCTTCTCGAACGAGCGTGCGCGCTTGGCCTCCTTCTTGGCAGGCTTGTCCTTCGGGTCGAAGTGGCCGCGGCCGAAGTAGGCCAGCACCGGCTTCTTCGCCTCGAGGGCCTCGTCGAGCTCCGCGCACGTGGCCTGCTTGTCGGTGCCCTCGCCGCGGACGCTCACCTTCGCGCGGTGCAGCGGGATGCGCGTGGTCGGGTGCGCCTTCTCGTAGGCGTCGAGCTGCTCGGTGGCCCACTTGACGAGCGAGCCGGCCTGGTACTGCCCGCCGTCGCTCAGGAGCGAGAACGGCTTGCCGTCCACGCCGACGATGAGCGCCAGGAGGCTGGGGTGATCCTGCGGCTTGCCATCACGCTTCTTGCTGCCGTGGTCCATCGTCCACTGGATGATGCTCCCGCCGAGTCCGTCGTAGCACCACTCGACGGGCTCCACGCGTGTGAGCAACTTGTCGAGCTTGTCCGTCGCCTGGACCTGGTCACGCCAGGTGTCGCACGGTGCTCACAACGTGCGCTTCCACGCCGTGATGACGAGCAGCGGCTTGTTGCTCTTGGCTGCGGCCTCGATGCCGTCCTTGAGCGAGCCGTGCCAGCCGTCGGGCTGGGCCGACGTCGGCAGGGCGAACAAGCAGATGGCGAGAACCGAAAAGAAGACGCGCGGGGCGTAGCGCATGGGCACCTCCGAAGGGCGCCGATCCTACCGCTAGTCGGTGTTGGCGGCCTCGCGCAGAACCTCGTCGGCCACATAGATGGGGGCCTTCAGTGCCGTCGCCAAGGCGATGGCATCGCTCGGGCGCGCATCCACTTCGGCCAAGGTGCCATCCGGGCGCTCCAGGCGGATCATGGCGTAGTAGGTCCCGCCGCGCAGCTCGGTCACGTCCACCCGCTCGACCCGGCTGCCCGTGGCCTCGATGAGGTTGCTCACCAACTCGTGGGTCATCGGGCGCGGGGGCCGGACGTTCTTCACGAAGCGGTCGATGGCCTGCACCTCGCTGTAGCCGATCACGATCGTCAGCTCACGGGCCCCGCCCACCTCCGTCAGTGCGATGTACTGACGGTCGCCGGTGTCGTTGATCTTGAGGCTCTGCAGCCGCATCTCCGCCAAGGGTGGCTCCTTCGTGTTGGGGGCGCGGGGCAAATCCTACCAGGGGAGCGCAGGCGGCGGTTTCATGGCCCCATGGCTTCCCCCGTCCCCCTCGTCCACGTCCTGCGTGGCGGTCGCATCGAGTGCATCCACCACGGCAGCTACGTGCTCGTGCAGGACGGCATCGTCCTGGAGTCCGCCGGGAATCCGACGCGCGCCGCGTACTTCCGCTCGACCGCCAAGCCCTTCCAGTCCATGGCCTGCGTGCTCTCGGGGGCCGCCGACAAGTTCGACTACACGCCGGCCATGCTCGCCCTCGCGGCCGGCAGCCACAACGGCGAGCCCGAGCAGGTCGCCGTCGCCCGCGCGATGCTCGCCCAGGCCGGGGTCGACGAAGACGCCCTGCAGTGCGGCGGACACCGCTCGATCGACTCCAGGACCGCGCGCCAACAGATCGTCGAGCTCGGGCCCGAGGCGCCGTTTCCCGCGGTGTGGTCGAACTGCTCGGGCAAGCACGCCTCGATGCTGGCCTCGGCCGCCGCCGACGGCGCGCCGCTGGGCACGTACCTCGATCCCGTCCACCCGGTGCAGCTTCGCATCACCGACGTCATCGCGCGCTGCGCGGAGGTCGATCCGGCCCACATCGGCATCGGCGTCGACGGCTGTGGTGCCCCGGTCCACGATCTGCCCCTCGTGGCGATGGCGCGCGCCATGCACCGCTTCGGCTGCCCGGACGAGCTGCCCGAGCCGATGGCCGACGCCGCCCGGCGCGTCGCGGCCGCCATGGTCGCCCACCCAGGCATGGTCGGAGGGCTGCGGCGCTTCGACACGGACCTCATGGAGACGGCCGGCGCCGTCCTGCTGGCGAAGGCGGGCGCGGAGGGCGTGCACGGCGTGGCCGTTCCCCACCTGAAGCTGGGGCTCGCGGTGAAGGTCGAGGACGGCAACGACCGCGGCTACCGCCAGGTGGTGATCGAGCTGCTGCGCCGGCACGGCGCGCTGAGCGCCACGGAGGCCGACGCGTTGTCCGAACGACACGGTCGGACGGTCAAGAACTTCGCCGGCGCGGAGGTCGGGCGTCTCGCCGTGATGATCTGAGTACCCTTGGGCCCATGAAGTGGTCCAAGGTCCCGCCCCCCGTACCCCTCCGGCCCGTCGACGCGAACAAGGTGACGGTCGGGCGCGTGCTCGTCGTCGGTGGCAGCCCCCCCATGGCCGGCGCCCCCGCCCTCGCCGGACTCGGCGCCCTGCGCGGCGGCGCCGGGCTCGTGAAAATCGCCGTCCCCCAGGGCATCCAAGCCACGGTGGCCGGCTTCCGCCCCGAGGCCACCACCCTCGGCTTGCCGCAGACCCGGGCCGGCGCCTTGGGCCGCGCCGCCATGCACGTGATCCGGGAGTCGGTCGACGGCTGGGACGCCGTGGTCCTCGGCCCGGGACTCGGGCGGAATCCGTCGACCCAACAGCTGGTTCGTTCGTTGGTCCGGAGCGTGGACAAGCCGCTCGTCCTGGATGCCGACGCCCTCTTCGCCATGATCGGCGCCCTGGATGAGATTGCCGGTCGCAGCGCCCCCACCGTGCTCACGCCCCACGAGGGGGAAGCCGGACGCCTGCTGGCGTTGAGCACCGACGAGCTGCGTCAGGACCGCGAAGCCGCGGTGGCGCAGCTGGTCGAGTCGACGGGGGCCGTCGCCGTGCTCAAGGGACCGGGCACGCTGGTCTGCGACGGCGAACAGATCTACGTCAACGGCACGGGCGGACCGGCGCTGGCCACCGGCGGCACGGGCGACGTCCTCGCGGGCCTGACCGGCGCCTTGCTGGCCGGCATGGCCGCCAGCGGCCTCCAGGCCTTTGGCTGCGCGGCCGCCGCGGTGCACATCCACGGCGCGGCCGCCGATGCCGTCGCGGGCGAGAACGATCGCGGCCTGCTGGCCAGCGAGCTGGCCGCAGGCATCCCCGCGGCCTTCCGCGAGTTGCGCGACCGCGGGAGTCGATGAAGCACCTGGCCGCCCTTCTCCTGCTCCTCGCCTGGCCGGCGACGCTCGCACACGCCGAGAGCCGCGTGGCCTACGGCCCCGTGCCTGCCGCGCTCGCCGCGCTGGAGGTCTCCGCCACCGACGCGGAGCTGGCGCGTGGCGCCCTGGCGTCCATCCGCGCACGCACGGAGGTCGCCGGCGCACGCGCGCTGCTGATCATGCTCGGCGACGGCGGCCTCAAGGCAGCCGCCGAGCGACTTGCGGCAGGCGACGTCACCCCCGAAGAGAAGCGCACCCTGCTGCAGATCGTCTGCGCGGCGCGCCACCCCGCGGCGGATGCGAGCCTCGCCCCCGCCGTGGGCGAACCGCGCCCGCTCTATCGCATGCTCGCCGCCCATGGCCTCGGCCGCGGCCGCAGCGTCGGCGCCGTGGACACGCTCGCGACCCTCGCACGCGACGACCTGCCCGCCGTTCGCATCGCGGCCCTGCGCTCGCTCTTCGCGCACACGGCC
>JARGNS010000340.1 GCA_029213105.1 Planctomycetota bacterium | reverse complement strand
CCACGTAGAAGCTCCCACCCGGATCCGTCGGGGAGGCCGCGAGATCGTAGATGGTCATCCCGTTGGAGCCGTCCGCCGTGAAGGCCAGGTTCCCGCGCACGACGACGTCGTGGGCGTGATCCTGCTTCTTCAGGGGCGTCGGGTCGCCATCGCGTGTCTTGTGCTCGTAGATATCCTCCGCACCGACCGCCATGAACCACGGTGCACCAACGGTGCCGCCACCTGCAAGCACGTCCGTGAGATCCACGCGGCGTACTCCGGCGCCCGCGCAGGCCACGAGGGCATAGTCGGCGCCCTCGGGGATGGTGACCTTCTTGGCGTGCGGCGTCGGATAGGCGAGCACACCGCCAACGTCCTGGGGGTACTCGTCTTGGAGCGTATTGGCCACGAGATGCACGCCATCCAGCGGCATCCCGCTGGCATCGGCAACCTGCCAGGCAGAGAGCCCGTGGGGACCGTCGGCCGCGAACAGGTAGTTCCCGCGTACGGCCACGCCATCGGCGTGACCGATGGAGATCGTCTGGGTCGGCGAGCCGTCGGGTGCCGCTCCGATTTCCTCGGTCGTCGGGTGGTGCACGGGTCCCGTGAACCGGTCGGCGTTGAGGATCTGCGTCAGGTCGAGATCGAGGAAGCTCATCCCGCCTGCGCCGGAGAGCATGACGAGGTCGATCCCACCCGAGGCGTTGAAATCCCACATGGGTGCAAGGACGAGGCCCGCACCGTGCCCGCCGACCTCGCCGGTGACCAGCACGGCCGGCGCCGAGTACATCCAGATCGGCAGGGACTCTTCATCCAACGGGTCGGCTGGCGACATGTCGAACGACGTGACGGCTTCCATCGTGGGTGTGTGGTTGCCCGCAATCCCGTCCGTGTCGTTGTCGTAGGGAACCGCGGTTCCGCGCCAGTTGACTTCCGGGAAGTCTGCGCCGTCCACGACGAGCAGCCCCGCGAAGTGGTCGGTCGCGAGCACGAGCGTGCCCGACACGGCCACGGCCGTGTAGCCGGCTTCCTTGAGGCGACCCGACCCGAAGTGCGGCAGGAGGCTCGAGGAGTGCGACGTACTGGCGTGCTCCGGACCGTGCGCCGGCACGGCCGGCAGGTAGCCCAGGTAGCTGCCCGCGAGGAAGCCCGGGCCCGCCGTGGCCGTGCCATAGCCCGTGACATCGACGGCCACCAGGCCGCCGAGTGCATAGGCGATGTAGGCGATGCTCCGTGCGCCCTGCTGGGCGACGACGACCTGGCGCGCGTGATAGTAGTAGCGCCCGGTGATGTTGAAATCCGCCCACGGCGTCGGCGCCACGGTGTCGCCATGCATGACCTCGAGGAGCTCGAAGCTGGCTTGCTGGTAGTCCGGCATGCCCGTCACGGGATCGAGGAAGCCCGGCTGCACGAGCGTGGAGATGTCGGCCGCGGCGAACCAGTCCTCGGTGACCGAGGTGTCGGTGTACAGGTTGTAGGCTCCGACGCGTTCGAGCGTCGCGGGATCGTAGATCGCCATGCCGAGCTCGCCGAGCGCCGCAAACAGGCGGCCGCCCACGTACGTCAGGCCGTGGGGCTCGCCCCAGGGCTTCTCGCCCGCGTACTGCAGCGTGAACACCTCGGCATCGATCAGGAGCGTGCCGTCCGGCTCGAGGACGGGACCGGCGCCGCCGAGCACGTTGGTCAGGGCGGTCCGGTGAATGCCGTACTCCTCCCCTGCCAGGAAGAGGTTCGTGCCCGTGTCATCGATCGCCAGGGCGATGATGGGGCCATGGAGCTTGCCGATCTCCTGATCAACGAGGATGGACCCACCGCCCTCAGCGAAGGTCAGCCCGTCCTGGAAGTAGTTGACGTGCACCTGATGGAGCAGCTGCATGTTCGTGGGGTCCGTCGCGTCGACGACAAGCAGCCCCTCGTGCCCTGCGGCGACGAGGACGTAGGCGTTGGCCCCGTCCTCGATGAGCAGCACATCGCTGGCGAACCCCGGCAGGGGCAGGCGATGGACGACATCCTTCGCCATGCCGAGCTTGGTGCTCTGCAGGGCGCCACCGACGTTGGCGATGACGTACGTGCCGCCAGGCCGGGTCAGGACGAGGCCCGTGGTCGTGGCCCCTCCGATCTGGGACGTCGCCAGGGGGAACGCATCAAGCGTGGCCGGCTGGAGGACGACCTCCACGTAGGCCGTCGAGATCGTCCCGGGCACGGTCACCACCGTGAACTCGAAGCCCAGCACCGTATCCACGGCGACTTCCAAGCCAGGGGCGGAGAAACTGGCAACCATGCCGTTCGCACCCGTGAGGGCGACGGGCGGGCCGGAGACCTGCTGCCAGGCCTGACCGCTGATCGTGCCGCTGGAAACACTGCCCGTGAGTGTGACGGTGGTCAGGGCCCCCTCGGTGAGTGAGGTGGGGGAAGCCTCGGCGTTGGCGAGCGTGCCGCCGCCCGTGCTGCCGCCGGAACCGCTGGAGCCGCCGCAGGCGGACAGCAAGCCGATCGAGAAGAGGACAAGGACCGCAAGCTGAAGATTTCGAGTGAACACCGTCAAGCCTCCTGGGGGTGAGTGCGCCAGACGGAAGCAACTCGCCTGCCAGACACGCAGCGACCCTGGCCCGGCGTCCTCGGAACCCCCCGACCGTCCATCACCTGGGCTCTGACCGCGTCCTCCGAGGCGCGGATGGAAAACCCCGCCATGGCGACGGGGGACCTGTCCTCAGAGGCAACCGTGGAGTGCGCACCAACACGCAGGGCCGGGAGGCGACGCCGGGGGACACGACACCAAGTGCTCTACTTGGTGTCGAGATGCTCCGCCACCTCGTCAGGATCATCCCGACGCAGGTGAAGGAAGTGAAGGGCGAGCTGCGCCGCGAGCTGCACCACCCACCAGAGGAGGAAGGGCATCGCGGACACGAAATCCACAAGCAACATCGGCACGCACGCGATGGCAGCCAGCATCACCGCCGTCCGCAAGCCCACCTGGAACGCCGTCGGTGCGTCTGCCGGCCGCCCGCCGGCATCCTCCAGGGCTGCCGTCACGAACGCCCCGATGAAGAAGGCCAGGAAGACCACGGCCGCAGCGGCCCATAGCGCCCGGATCCCCTCCATCGCGCTCCACGAAACAGACATGCCGAAGAGGATGCCCGCCACGACCAGGGTGACACCGAGTGACTTGAGAATGTGATTCATGAGCAAGCGATTCATCGGACGTCTCCTAGGGCAGCTCGTGCCACGGGTACATGCACCGCGACAGGCCAGGGCCGTGGCGATGATGGAGGTCGGGGTATCACGTTCGCGTTGATTCAGTCGCCGTCGATCCCGTGGTTCTCAGATGCGGGACAGGGGTTGATGTTCGGAACTTCGCTGCGTTCGCTTGGCAGCCTCGGGGCATCGTCCAAGTCCTGCACGGTGCCTCGACAGATTCGACACTGCGAATGCGGGGCCGGAGTGCGGCACCAGGGGCCCTTCGCCGGGCTTCGCGGGCGTGAGGGGAAGCGATGCCTGGCTTCACGTGCCGGGACGGGTCGGCGTAAGTGACCCGCCGCCCTCTGCGTGTCGCCGAGGCTGCGACGCGCCCCCATCCGGAGGCTGGAGGAAGCCCGGCGCCGAAGTGTCTCGCCGCCGGATCAGCCCGCCGCACGGCTGCGGACCGCCATGCTGTCGAGGGTCGTCTCGTCCAGCACCTCGGAGAACGGCGGCTGTCGCCGCTCGATCCGTCCGCCGTCAGCGCGTCGCGCCTCGGCGGAGATCGGGCCTCTTCGCAGGACCCGCGCAGCGGTCGCCCCGCATGCGGTCGCTCCGCTCATGCCCCGGCATGGCGAGCGTCGGCGAGCAGGGTCGGGTGCGATTCCTCACGGTCAGGCCGCTACGACGCGCCCGGGAAGTTCCCGCCCGCCTCGCAACCCACCGCCGGGAAGAAGACACCCGACCCCGCGCCTCACGGCATTCGGGCGAAGGGGCTACTTCCCCTTGGCCGCGCGCTTCTCCTGCTTCTTCGCCTTCTTCTGCTTGGGAGTGAGCTTCTCTTTGTTCTGCTTGCCGCGATTCACTTGACCCTTGGCCATGGGACTCCTTCAGCTGCGTTTGGGTAGCGTTCACCCTGCAGGGTACCGGGGCCGCGGCCGATGTGACCCGAGGGACTGCGCCTGGCCCGCCCGAAGTCAGAACCAGGTCGCCCGCATGGGAAGCAGGCAGCGCAAGGTGCGTCGACGACGTGTCCGCCGGCGCAGCTACCAGCCGTAGGAGCCCATCTCGGCGGGGGCCACCCGCCGGCCGGGATCCTCGGCATCGAAGACGATCGCGAAGCCGATGGCCTGCTCGTCGACGTCGTCCTGGCGGAAGTTGTAGCGCGTGCGCCCCCAGCGCGTCCCGACGGCCGCCATCTCGAAAGCCGTGAAGCGGCCCGACGTGCGGTCGAAGGTGGCGGTGCCCGCCATGCGGGTCTGCACCCCGCGGCTGAACTCGCCATGGCGGCGCATGGAGGCGAAGCGCCCGTCCTCGGGCCAGGCCCCGGTCGTGGTCGCGCGGCTCTCGCCTTCGAAGGCCACGGTCACGAGGGACTTCTTCACACCCACGACGGTGGTCTCAAGCCTCGCGAGCTGGACCTGCGCGGCGGTG